>CAZAHQ010000014.1:0-19921 GCA_964484415.1 uncultured Acidobacteriota bacterium
TCCAGCGATCGCCGGAATTGACGCCGCTGCCGCTGCCCGTGATGACGTTGAAAGATCCGAACACTCCCGTGGTGGAGCGATAAACGCTCGGGCCGCCGCTCGGATACGAGGTGATGTAGGCGTAATTCGGGTTGACCCGATTGATTTGGCAAACGAAGCCGTCGCCGGTCACCGTTTGAAGCTCCCACTTGTTGGTGCCGGTGGGGCGGGCCAATGAACTGTTGTCCTGCGCGCCGCCGCAGATGATGTCGCCATCGGTGGGGTGCACGTCGATTGCGTAGAACTGCGTCATGTTGAGGTTGGTGTTGAGGCAGGTGTAGTTGGTGCCGCCGTCCACGCTGCGCCAGACACCGCCATCCGATCCAACGTAGAAGGTCTCAGGTGCCAGCGGGTCGACCAACAACTCCTGCGTGTCCTGATGGACTTGCTGCGATCCACCCCAACCGTTGGTGAGCTGCGTCCAAGTGCTGCCGCCGTTGATCGACTTGAAGAGCAGCACCGTGCCGCGATAGACGATGTCGGTGTTGGTGCTATGCACCCCAAGCGTCATGTTGTAGGTGCACTGACCGTCGCAGGCGTTGCTGCCGCTGGACATCTTGGTCCACGAGGTTCCGCCATTGATGGTGCGCCAGAATTCTGTGCCTGTAGGTCCGTTGGCGAACAACGCGTACACCACGTTGCCGTTGCTCGGTGCAATCGCTAGCTCGGTGCGGCTGGTGTTGCTGCTCGGCAGGCTCGACGCGGTTTGCTTGGTCCAGGTCACGCCGTTGTTGGTCGACTTGTAGATTCCTTGGTTGGTCGCCGCCCAGTAGTTGTCCTTGGTCTGCTGGTCTTGCGCGAGCGCGTAGACCGCGACGCCGCTCAACCGTTCGGCCCACGTGGCCCCGGCGTCATCGGTGGTGAAGATCCCGCCCGAGCCACCCGATCCACTGCTGCAGCCGCGCGATGTAGCAGCCGCCAGCACGTGACTGGAGTTGCGCGGATCGACCACCATCGCCGCAAATGCCGACACGTCGTTGAGCGTGACCGCACCGCTGCCGTTGCGCTTCTGCCAACTGACTCCGCCATCGATGCTGCGCAACATACCAACGCCGAAATATCCTTCGCACCCCGAGTTGTAGTCGCCGGTCGCTACCCAAACGACGCTGGTGTTGTTGGGATCGACTGCAATCGCGCCGACCGCCTGCGTGTCGACCGCGTCGAGCAAGCTGGTCCACGACAAGCCATCGTTGGTCGACTTCCAAACACCGCCGGCCGCACCACCGACATACAACGCGCCGGCCGAGTCTTTGGCCAGCGCGGTCACGCGTCCCGAGATATCACCGAAGGCCCAGCCGCCGAAGTGCGAGCCCGAAGGGCCCATCTGCGTCCAGAAATTGTTGGCGTCGGAGAAGCCGCGCCCTTTCATCGCACGCAGTTGTTCGGCGCGCAAAGCCGTCTGTTCGCTGGCCTCGGCACGAAGCCGTCGCGCTTGATCCATCGTGAGCACGCCCTGCAAGCGGCTCTTGATGAACCATTCCCGACGCTCTCTGATTTCTTCTTCTTCGCCTTGTTCGCGTTCGACCAATTTGGACGGGGCCGGAGCGCCCTGCGGCGGCTGTTGGGCCCAACCAGTAACCGGGAGCAGAAACACAGCCACAGCCCAGAGCGACAGTTGCGCGACACCTCGGGCGCGGGCGGAAAGCATCGAACGGCGCATGGACCCTCTCTCCTCGAGCGAACTCGAGCCGGGAAAGTACCATCACGCGCCGGTTGCGGCAGGTCGCACTGCAAAGTTGGTCTTTGCGGCCTGCCGCAAGCCAAACCGGTCGAACCGGCCTCCGCCTCGCCAAATAGAAAGGGGTGCGACCAGCCTCGTCGCACCCCTTGATCGACTCGTTCTGAACTGGATCTACTTCTGGAAGACCTGCTCCACCGGAACAATGGTCACGTCTTCGGCGCGGATCCCAAGCGGGTACTTCTCGATCTGCTTGTCCTCGGCCAAGACCTCCTTCGACTTCTTGATCTCGCCGTAGTTGATCGGCGACGGCTTGCCCGATACGAGCGCGTCCTTCATTGCGTTCGCATCGGCCGTGACCATCGAGATCACCAGGTTCTTAGATTGGAAGTAGCGCTTGATCGCGGCGTTGACGTCGGCCAATGTCATCTCGTCCATCGCCTTGCGGAACATTGCCAAGTGGCCTGGTGCTCCGAGTCCGAAGAACCTGTCATCAACCGCGTAGCCGAGTTTCTCACCGCTCGTGGTGGCAAACTGCAAGCAGTACTTGCGCAAGAAATTGCGCTGCTTATCGAACTGCGCCTGGGTCATCCCCTGGCCGATCAGCCGATCGAATTCGCGCAGTCCAGCGCGCAGCGCAAACATCGCGCGATCGTGCGGCACCGGGCGAATCCAAATTTCGAACATCTGCCCGCGACGCCCCACGCCCTGCGGCGGCATGGTCAAACGCCCGCCGTTGGGGAACGCTTCGATGTAACTGTAATTGCCGTAGTTCATCCCGCGTTGTTCGCGAATCACCTGAAACAGATGGCTGATTTGGTTGCGATGCTCACCGAGCCACGAGTTGGCGATCCACAGCGCGTAGAAGTCCTTCGAGCCGCGCTTCAGATCGATTGGGTAGCCCAAGCTGATCGCGGTGCTCTCGCCTGGCTTTTGGACCAACACCACCTGACGCCCCGCGATCGGTTTGGGGGTGGGGGCCGCAACCGCAGCAGGCTTTCCGGCCGGCAGTTGCGCGATGTCGGCTGCGAGTCGCGCTTGCAGGCCGGCCTCGAACCCGCCGCCCAACGCCAACGTGACGTTGTCACGTGTGTAGTACTGCGCATGGAACTGCTTGACGTCGTCGAGCGTGATGCGCTTGAGGCTTTCAACGGTGCCGACGCCAAGATGCGCATACGGCGTGCCTGCGAAGACGCGTGCCGACAACATCGCTTTGGCGAGTTCCTCGTCGGATGAGAAGCGCAGCGTCTTCTCCAAGAAGTTCAGTCGGCGACTCTTGATTCTCTCGAAGTCGTCGCTACGGAAACCAGGGGAGAGCAGCACGTCCGAGAGCAACGGATAGAAGCGATCGACCAGATCGCGATGCACCGAGGCGGTGAGCACCGTCATCTCTTTGTCGACGGAGGCGCCGTAGCCAGCGGCGAGCGGGTAGAGACGCGACAAGATCTCGTCGTAAGGGAAGCGCGTCGTTCCACCGTCCTCGATCAAGGCTGCGGTCAGCGAGGCCAGGCCTTCTTTGCCCGGCGGGTCGTCTTGGCTTCCGGCGCGGAACCACAGCTTGATGGTCACGTTGGGGTCGGTGACCGGCATCGAAATCGGCGGATTCGCCAATGGAGGCGCAGTGACCACTGCCGCCTTCTTCTGCGTCGGGAGCGGCTCGGCCTTGGCGTAGATCGTCGCCACCGTGCAGCGCTCGCGCGTCAAGTAGCGCTGCGCCGCCTGCTGCAGATCGGCCGGCGTCAGCGATTCGAGTGTCGCGTACATCTGATCGATCACGTTGATATCGCCGCTGATGGCGATGAAACGAGCCAAGTTGCTGGCCACGCCGTCGGGTGTGGCCAGGCCGGTCAGAAAGCCGTATCGCTCGCGTGAGATCGCATCGGCCAGTCGCGCTGGATCGACCGGCGTGCGCTGCAACGATTCAACCGTTTGCCAAATCTCCGCCTCGACGGCATCGACATCGGCCGGGTCTCTCACCTGCGCGTACACCGACCACAGGTTGGGATCGCGATTGAGCCCGAAGTCAGGTCCGATCGATTCAACGCGCTGTTGTTCCAGCACCAGCTTCTTGTAGATCTCCGACGTTTCACCGAACGCCAGCTCGCCCATCATCAAGCCGGCGAGCATCTGCTTGTCACCGGCGATCAACTTCTCGCCCTTCCAGTTCACCGACAAGAGCGGCAACGTCTTGCCTTCGAACGGCACCAGCATGCGACGCATCGCCGTCTGCTCGGGCTCCGGCTCGATCCTCGGCGCGACATACCCAGGGGCCCACCCGCCATACGCAGCGGTGATCGCTTTCATCGTTTCGGCCCGATCGAAATCGCCCGCGATCAACAGCACGACGTTCTCCGGTCGATAAAAGCGCTTGAAGAACGACAGCGAGTAGTCGTAGTGCTGCGGCATCGCCTTGATGTCGGCTTCGAAGCCGATCACGGTGTGCTTGTACGTGTGCTTGTCGAACGCCTTGTCGAGCACCGCTTCGTTGAGCACGCCGCCGGGCGAGGTGCGGTTCTTGCGGTACTCGCCGTACACCGCGCCCGCTTCGGTCTTGAACTCTGCCTCGCTGTACTTCAAGCGTTGAAACCGGTCGGCTTCGATCTTGATCACCGTCGGCAGATCTTCCTTGGTGATCGACAGGTGATACGCGGTGAGATCGTCCGACGTGAAGGCGTTGGAGTCGGCCCCCATCGAGGCGACGATTCGGTCGTATTCGCCGCCCGGATAGTTTTCGCTCCCTTTGAACATCATGTGCTCGAAGAAGTGCGCAAAGCCGGTCACGCCCGGCTCGACCTCGTCACGGCTACCGGTGCGCACCACCGACCAGTACGAGACCAAACCGTCCGACGGCATCGGCACCATCAGGACCTTCAATCCGTTGGGCAGCGTTTCGCGCTGAACCTCGTATGGGAAGACTTTCTTGGGCCCGGATGCGGGCGCTGCGAACGTCATTCCGACCACAGCAAACGGCAACAAACTGAGCAGTGCGATCAGGAGCTTCATAGTGCCGGTCTCTCCATCGAAATCGAGGCAATGCAGGTAACTGTCCAGGAAGTGCGTATGCTGGCCTGGACTCGCGGAGGTCGCCATGGCCAAAACAAAGAAGAAGACAGCACCCGTCGAGGCCGAGCGGCCTCGCCCCAAGCGCAGCATAAAACCCCGTAAACCTGCGCCTGCGGCGGGAAGCCGAGGATTGACCCCGAGCGAGACGGCTCAAGGCCAGGCGCCGGAATCGGTCGCCCAACTGATGCGGCAGATCGCCAAAGATGGCGGGGCGGTGCTGGGTGCCTATCGCGATCCGCTCGGAGGACGGTGGCAAGTGCTCGCCACGCTGCCGATCGAAATGGTCGATCCAACCCCCTATCAGCGCGACCTTTCGGTAGCTCATGTGGCCCGCTTGGCGTCTCGAATCGAACGCGTCGGACGCTACCTCGATCCGATCATCGTCTACCGCGCCAGCGACGAGGAGTATTGGACGCCCAACGGCCATCACCGGCTGGCCGCGATGCGCCGACTCGGGGCACGTGCAATTAGTGCACTGGTGATGCCCGAGGAAGAGATTGCATTCAAGATCCTCGCGCTGAACACCGAGAAGGTACACAACCTGCGCGAGAAATCGCTGGAAGCAATCCGCATGGCGCGCGCACTCGCGACGCATGATCCCAAAGACGAGCAGGACTATTCGTTGGAGTTTGAAGAGCCCTCGTTCTTGACGCTGGGCGCGTGCTACGAACACAACGGAAAGTTCTCCGGCGTCGTGTACCAGCCGGTGTTGAAACGGGTCGACAAGTTCTTGGACGAGTCGCTGCCGGCTGCGCTCAAGAAGCGGGCGACGCGGGCCAAGCAACTCATCGATCTCGACGACGCGGTGTCCGCGATCGTGGCCAAACTTCAGCAGCGTGGGTTCGATAGTCCGTACCTGAAAGCGTTTGTCATCGCGAGCATCACCCCGCGGCCGGACGAGAAGAGCAAGTCGAACGAGTTCGACGCGACGATCGCGCTGATGCGCAAGGCCGCAACGAAGTTCGACGCGAGCAAGATCAAGGCCGAGCAGATTGCCCGAGCCGGTGGGCCGACGGACGAAGGGTAGCTTCGTCGGCGCTGTTGAGCGGTGAGCGCGGCGGGAAGCGTCGCTCCCGCTCCAGCCGTCACCAAGCGATGTGCCGGAGTTTCGCGGTCGATCTAGGTGTTCTGACTCGCAAAGACGATCGTCGATCCGATCGAGAGCCCTGCGAACCACGACTGTCTTTCACCAAGCTGGGATTCGCCTTGTACTAGGCGCTTGGCGATGCTTACCCCCTAGGCATATATTCCGGTCCATGAAGCTACCGACCAAGGTTCGGGAGAGCTTTCGGCGGCACGGACGGACTGGCGGTCAAGCGCGGGCGGCCCGCATGACACCCGAGGTCCGCAAGTCCATTGCCCGCAAGGCGGCAACGGCTCGTTGGGTGTTGAAGCGGTTCGGTTCCGCGAGTTTCGAAGCGCTCGGCTGGCCGGGAGGCGAGTTGGTCGACAGAGGACTCGCAGCGCTTGCCGAAGGCAAGATCACAGTCGAAAGCCTGGTGGTCTCGATTGCCGCGCCGCGTCTACGACGCGAGGGTGTACCGATCGCGTTCGTCCATCAGGATCCCGAGGAACAACTCTTCAATCTGCTTTCATCGAGTTCGGGCGAGCTAGCCCATAGCCGTTACGGAGCGCACCTTCGGCAGGTCTCGTCGTTTGCCGATGCGTGTCGTCGCGCCAGACTCGAGCGTACAGACCATGCGCCGTAGCCTGACTCGCGACGGTCTTCGGGACCTCATGAAGGAACTCGCGCGATCCGCTCCTCGGCGTGGGTCGTTTAAGGTCTACATCGTTGGTGGCGGTACGGCAGCGCTCAATGGCTGGATGGACTCCACAGGTGGCTCTCCATTGTTGCGCACCCCGATGATGTCATCGGGGCAGGAACCGCCGTCAACCCCCCAACATTTCCAGGGTCATCCCCAGCAGTACTTGTCGCGGACCAAACGCCTCTCCGTGAACGGTTACGTATCGCGCCACGATCTTGGACCGCTCCTTGGGACTGAGCGGCGGCCGAACCACACGATTGCTTTGCATTGACTCCTCCGCGACGACCGGGATCTGTCGAATCGAACGATCGTCATGAGGAATTCTCGACCGATCACAGCGGCAAGGGAAGAACGCCTCTCCGTGACCGGTTATGACCGGGCGAGAACACCAGTACGTACTCCGTCACATCTTTCGGCCTTCTACCACGCTGAGACATGTAGCGGTGCGGGCTTGCGAACGACTCGATTCTCACTGCGCGCCCTTCGGCTGCTCGCTCTACGACGAGCGGGATACGGGCACTTCCCGTTGTTGAGTAACTCCACGCGCAAGTCCAGCCCCTATCGAGCACGGCTCGAATAATCTGTACAAGTCCGTCCTCCATCTTGGACTGTGTGCGCGTAAACAGCTCGGACGCGAATCGCTCAGCTCTTGCCTTTGACGGCACCTTCCCGCGCCCCGTAGCAGACGGGTAGTCGTAGCGCACGAGTGTTTCGAGCACGTGGTAGTAACGACTGTATTCCTCGCGAGTGTAGGGAGCGTCAACGTAGACGGCTACGGGCGAGTCGGTAACCAAAGCGGCAAACTGCTCCAGCGCGACCGGCCAGGGTCCGGAAACCGTCTTGATTGGAAACCTAGCAGATATGCTTTGGCGTGAGAGCCGATCCAAACGCACGGCGAATTCGTGATAAACCGACCCGGCCCAGTTTTCTAGAATCTTCCCTGCCTGCAGTAGGGAGACGCTGCTTACATCGCGGATCAGCGGTTGGGCGAAATGTGCTGCATACGTAGTAGCGCGAACGCTGGTCGCCACCACGAGTGCCCCAAGCGCCCATTGCCGATCTTTCTCGTCTTCAAGCTGGTCGATCGCATAGCGGAGGCTGTCGATTTCGATGGCTTGACGCAGCCCCAAGAACACCGATGGAAAGTACGCAGTGAACAGGCAATACGGCACTCGCCGTGGGTCGCCGCGTCGCAGTGCGACTTCACGCCGAGGACTCCATCCATCGATACTCCGGTCCTCGGGGAACGCCGGCACCTCCGCAACGTACGCGCGAAACTCGCGTAGCAACTCCTCAGTGAGGTCGCTATGGCATAGCTCAGCCTCCCGGCGAAGTAGTGTTGCCACTGGTTGCCGCAACTTGGCCTCGTGTTCGCGGGCGCATTCAAGGAGACTCGGCAAGTAGGTACTAACGCGCGCAGGGTCGTATCCGCCACCTTGCACCGTTGCAAGATGTTGGCAAAACAGTTGTGCATCTGAGGCATAGGTGGGCCACACGCGGCAAAGCGCACCGGAGGCCGCGCCGGAGCCGCACATCAAGTCCAATATCACGGCGTCGGGTGGCAAGGCAGTTGCCATCGCCTCGACCAGGAACGGCCCTAAGTCTCGCTTAGTACCCATGTAGTAAGCCGTTCGCGCAAAATCGGCCACACCGACGGACGCGATCTCGGCTTCGCGCCTCACTTGCTCACTCGCCTTCTCCGCGAGCGATCCTGCAGCACGTATGCAGGTACCGCCGAGCCACGTGAGCGGACTGGTCAGCTCCGACTCCTCTTCGGCAGTTGCCAACCGTACAAGTTGTCGCAGCGCTGGGAATATGGCCGGTTGATTGGATGCGGAGACAGCGTCAGCAAGGGGCAACCACGTCCGTTGTCCGAAGCGGACCTGTGAGGGTAGCCCCGCGTCAAAAAAACCAGCCTGTCCAAAAGCTGTTGCTTCCCCACGGGCGACAGCAGCGAGCAGCGGACACAGTGCAAGTATGTCGTCTCTCAGATACTGCTTCGATGCATCGCCGAACACCGGCAACAGTCTCTCGCGTTCAAAAGCTAGTATCAGCGCCTCATCAATGTTGCGATCGATGTGCTCTTGAACGTAAGCGACAGCCTCCTGCAATGTCCACAACGGAGAGTTGCTAGTCACTGCGGACATAGGAGCGATAGCTTCCGTGATTGAAGCGAGAACCCTCGCACTCAAAGGTGCGAACCCTCGCGCCCAAGGAGGTGAGGAAAACCGAAACGTCCGTCAATCTGTAGTCCTTGTGGAAATTGGCGACCAAGACTCCGTCGGGAAGTAGCAGATCCCACAAGCGACGCACGTCAGCCTGCAGGGGGTTCAGATGGAACACGTACGAAGCGAACGCGGCATCATACCTCGCCGGCAGATTATCGAACTCTTCAGGAGTGAGAACGCGCAACTGTCGACTTTGAGCAGCTGCGCGCATGGAAGGGCACCTGTCGTACCCCTCGATCGCAGCTCCAAGCTGCGTTGCTACCACAGCAGAGAGCCCCGGCCCGCATCCGAAATCCAGGATTCGCAGACCGTTCAGATTATCGTGGTGCGCGGCGATTGCTCCGACCAAGTTCCCGATATTCTCTTGGTTCTGGTCGGCGTGAACGATCTGAGAAAAATCTGGGGCGGTAAGTTCAAAGAGAACATCCAGCAACAGTTGCCGCGCCTCTGGGGCATTGCGAGGTGTCCACAAATAGAAGCGGTCCATGATACGGGGCAGATCGTCTATGGCGCTTGCTCTCAGTTGAACCAAAGCCGCAGCATCGCCGGTCACGTCGAAAGCCATGACGCCATTGAAGCGACGGCTGCGCCTTCCGAACGTGAACCACTCTGGCAAAGCAGAGGCGTCGGCGACACAGCAGAGCATGCATTCCGACGCGAACTCAACGAGAGGCGTCATTTACGATTCGGCGGACGATGGTTTGGCCAAATTCGTCCACAAACATGTGAAGACTGTGAGCTAGGTATGACACATAGTTCATCGACACGCTTGCCCGCATGGATACAGGCAATTGCTCTGAGACCAGGTGGGTGAGGTGCTCGGCGTACCGCACCGATCCGTACAAGCTGTACGGGAACCCGACCAGTGCCTCGACGGTTCGCCAAGTGAAGCTGAATGACAACTGGCACTGCTGCGCCGTAAAGCGAGGGATTAGGCGTACTGAGACTAGTCCGAGCGGTGTCAGATCATCGCCTGAGCCGCTGCTATTCGGAACTACCAAAATCGCTCGCCTCGTCGCGAACGCCTCTGCCCCTTCCTGAATCACCTTGACGACGTGTTCAATTACTCTGTCCTGTTGACTGTCAGTGCTAAGCGCTTTGCCAAAAAACCGTTCATTGTCGACAAACGCCGAGTCAAAGTACTGGCGCATCCGAACTTCCTGTTCCCGGTAGTACTCGGGTATTTTTTTGTAGGTCGGCTTGCTGAGATGCACCTTGAAATCAACAAGTTCTTTGAGCATTTGCCCGGCTTGATCGCGAATCAGTGGAGCATCGCTGTTCCGCATGATTTCGAGCATTGTAGGAAAGGCTTCGAACGGGGTTTCGACCCGAAAACCGTCCGATTCGCTCAACGCCATGTCGGCGAGCTTCAGCTGCCGATTCAGTATCGGAGGTGACGCGGGACGCACCGCTTGCCATGTAGATTGAAGGGGTGTGTGATCCACAGCTTCTGCGAGTGTTCTGACCAATTCGTCGTAGCTGAGAGGGAAGTGGATGTGTCCCGTCAAACGATCCGCTGCCGATCGCAGTGTTGCGGTGGTTACCGCAAGCCGATGCGCCATATCCTCTGAACCTTCCTTCCATTGATCGAGATCGCGCAGGCGGCTTATCGTTTCCGCGGCGTTGCGATGCTCGCCCACTACGAAGACAAGACCAACGTTCGGATTGGCTTGCAAACGAGCCACTAGCCGAGCGATGGTAACTTCCCAGAAATCGGGTAAGCAGCCGCCCAAAGTCGGCCGGTCATCCACCACGATCACTTCGGCGAAAAGCTGTGCTGGTACGGGCAATGGCTGGTGACCGACTTTTATCAAGATTGCCCGCGCGCCTGTAGGCGCCTCTGTTGAACGTGGCACCAAGTGAAGCTCGCAGTGACGAGTAAATTCAATATCGGGACTCGAATGCCAAAGGAGCACAGAAGTGTCGCGTATTGTGAGGCTCGCAGAGGTCCCGTCTTCCGAATAGGAGACGTTCAAATTGAGTCCGGAGCGCGCCTCGCGCGCGCTGCACACACCGTGCGCAATTGCAAATGCTAGGTCGAGCGCAGTGGCTTTCGGGTTCACCCCTATCGAGTTGTAAGAAAATTTTGGTGGTCGGCCGACTGGCATTGGTGCCGGACCATCCACAACCTTCATCCAGGAAATGAAGTCTCGTGCCACGTCTGCAACCGCACCGAACCCTAACCCAGAACCATTAATCTCATCGGTTACAACGGCGGACAGCGCATTTAACCAAGCGCTTCCAAACGGGGACGCGATGCCGGCCGCACTCACCGCAATGCACCTGCCTAGTGCAGCCCGATCAGCCAGTGACCAACCGTCCAACTCTGATGCCACTTCGTTCCCGTCTGGATTGAATCTTGCGCAGCCTTTGGTGGGCTTCTTCGCGTATTCATCTAATGCGCGATCGGCTTCTACCTCTAGCTCTTGGAATGTTGCTAACCGTTGCGGGCTGTCTGTTGCCGCTATACCCGCGGACATGCCAACAGAGAGTGAGTCGATCTTAAAGTCGTGTCGCGAGAGCCTATGGCGCACTGCATAGGCTGCTCGGATAGCGGCGACCGCACCGCCATCGGGACACAGCACGACCAGCTCATCGCCCCCGTTGTGGAGAAGGACACCGAACGGCGCCACGGCGGTCTCCGCCAGTGCACCGAACTCCTTGATGACGCGATTGCCTCCTTGATGGGTGAAGGTCTCATTTACCTGCTTGAAATTGTCTAGGTCACAGCAAAGAACAGCCGGACGTCGTTGGCTGGCGAGCTGTTGGGCAACCGTACGGTTGGCAATCGCGGTTGCTTCTGCGTCGCGCTTCAGATCGGGTAGTCCAGCTGACACTGTGCGCAATGTCGGCTTCCACCATGCATTGACAAAGTCAAACAGGGCAGAGTGGTCAAGGCTTGCTGCAAGGTTGTCCGATGCCCTCGGCCACCAAAGGACGCGGCATTTCCCGCCCCGATTATCGTTGAGTTGTCCGCTCCTTACCTCTGCGTCCCCGCTCCCTGGACGCCCGATCTGAACGCTATGGAACGGCTCGTCGAACTCCAGCGAGTACTGCAATCCTGCGATTGGCGACGCCGGATCATCGAGCAGCTCGTCAATGACAGCCTCAAACTGTGCTTGAGTGAGCCACAGCCCTTTTGCCTCCGCAGTCCTGGAGCGGAGCAATGACAACCAATCGTTGATCGCGGTCATGTTGCGATAGGACGCGATCTTGGCGAGTCGCGAAAATATCGATGTGCTTGGTGAACGAGCCGCAGCACCTGAACGACGCCCTGGAAGGGCCCGAGATCACACAAGAAGTCTGAATGAGCTTGCGCAGCAGTCGAGGCCGTGTTAACCGCAACACCAGTTCCGGCCCAGGCAAGCATTTCGACGTCGTTGTCATTGTCACCGACGGCCAACACGTCGCTAGGGGATAGGCCCAGCCGCTGCGCCGTCCAAGCCAGTGCCGCGCCCTTGTTGCTGTCGATTGGCCTTAGCTCAATGTAGGCGGCCCCACTCTTCGTGACAGTTACACCCTCAATCGCGCTGAGTACGCGGATCAAATCCGAACTGTCACCCTCCGATCTCAAGAGCACCGCGCACGGCTCACGTATGACTATCGTCTCGGGAGCACCGGCTGACCATTCGATCGGAATCCCGTTGAACTCATGCTCAATCCGTGGCGTGCTGCGAAGGTTGAACTGCAGACCCACTACGCGTTCGTGCAAGCTTGACGTTGCATGTTCATCAAACAACCCCTCGCCGTAGAAATAGGCGAACAGCTCACAGACGTGAGCGCTTGCGCACTTCATCACAGCGCGCATCGACATCTCTGAAATTGTCTGCCGCCTCAACAGGTGCCCGGTTATTGCCTCCACAACAACGCTTCCGTTATAGAGGATCAGGGGTGTTCCCCGCTTGATTAGCGGTCTCTCAGGCACGTCCTGTAACTTGTGAAGAAGCTCTCGTATGCCGCGATGCGTCCGACCCGTTGCCACGGTGAGCTGCACATGTGCTCGATTGAGTTGACGCAGAAGCCGTTGAGCCGTTCCGCCCAATTCAGACGGAAATAGCGTTCCATCCAGATCGGCAACTATGAGCTTCACGGACGCAAATCGACGCAGCGCCTCGATGTCCGAATCCGGTCCTGGAAGTGCTTCAATCATGCTTGAGCAGGTACAAGCGGTGCGGCACCTGTCTGGCGACGTTCGCGGTAGTGTACCCACGACTCTGCAATTCAAATTCCTCCAATTTGCCGTGTTCGCGCAGTATCCTTCGCACTTCCGACCGGGAGACTAAGCCGGTGTCCGCGTAGTGAAAGGCTAGCCATCTGAACGACGCTGTCTCAAGCAACTTGCGTAGAGCGGACGCTGCCCGGGCAGGATCGTTGAACACAGATCTCTGCAACCCTTCTCTGGGTATTCCGGATGCGCCCCAAACATTCGGCCTGCTCCCCTGAGCTACTGTTTCTGGCAGGTGGTAGTAATGCGGATAGCTGCGTTCGTTGTAGGGCGGATCGAGGTACAACACGCCGAACTTGCGTTGTCCTACGAGGGTGTCGGCGGGCCCGAGGTGGCAGCTTCCGGCGTGGGGCCCGGCCGCGGGTGATAGTAGTTCGAATCGGAATGGGCGCTCAGCCTTCCGGTGCCAACCCTTCAAGAACGCATAGTAGGTGCCAGCCGTGTTCGCCACTTGGTCCATAGCGTGGATTAATGAGGCAAGAAGTACAGCCGACTCATTCTCGTTGACCAACCCAGCATCCCGCCACGCCAGTGTGTTCTTCCACGCGCGCTCGATCTCTCTCGCATTGGCCAATGTGAAAAACTTCCGCTCCACTGCGTAGTGCTGCACGAACCAGCCATCTCGACGACGTCCGGTACCCGCAACGTCAACAATGGATTGTTTAGGACTTAAGCCGAGTGCTTGCCGGAGCCGTCGAAAGGACGGTCGTCGTTGCTGATGAATACGAGCCAGTTGGAAATAGTGTGCGAAGAGCAGGACATCTCCTGTCCACACCCGGTAGCCCAGTGTCTTGAAGTGTGCTCCGACTGTCCCGATCCCACCGAATGCGTCACAGAACGTACCCTTGGGTACTCGTGCACCTATGAGGCTGCTGAGCTGGGACAGCGTCGAAAACTTAGATCCAAAATATCGCATCGCTCACGTTACTCCTCCCTCGAACGCGGCTAAAGGTCTTGCTTGTTACTGTGGCAAGGCGGATAGTCACTCCAACGCGCGGATTTGGTATACCGCATTTTACGCCAAGAGTCGCCGGGGGGTGGGTCAGGAACGTTGATGTGGTTAGGGACCGAGCGAATGGTCGGCAGCGGAGGCGCACGCGACGATGTTCGTCCGCTGCTCGCTCCGCGGGCGATGTTGACGATAGGGCCCTGGCCAGCTCGGCGCGGCGCAGTGTTTCAGGCGATGACATGCGGGTCGTCGAGGAACAGGTGGTGCCGCGAGTTACGACGCGCGGTGGCGATCGGCGAAGCCCGTGCGGGGAGCCCGAGACACTCGAGGAGCGCGCGCGTCGTGTCGGTCGGCTGGATAGCCGCGACGATCGTCACTCGCGAACCGCAGTGCGAATAGACGAAAGCGTCGATCGCAAACACCCGCCGCATCAACTCGGCCCAACTGTAGTAGCGCGACCGCTTGGTGCGGGGCGCCGCGCAGCACCGTCCGGAACGGGATGCCGACTGCGCGGTCGGGTCCATCTCCGGTCCCACGTGCGGCGGTCGCGGCACGACTCGATCCCGCCACGACGCCATCGGCGTGAGCACACCGTGATAGCGCAGCAGATGGAACCGGGGTGGCGGAACCATCGCGGTGAGCCGGCCGATCAACTCCAGTGGCTCGAGCACGACTTGAGTCGTGCCATCGAGCCAGCGCCGTTTCAGCCGATACAGCAGCCGGCCGTCGGTCTGTTGCTTGAGACGTTCGCTGCAGAGCGGTGGACGCGCCGCGTAGCTCAGCAATCGCTCAAGCCGCTCCCGGTCGGGCGCCGGAATCGCCACGCCAGCGTGCAACCCACCCCGGCAACGCTAAGCGATTCACGATGTCTGTGAAGCAATTCTTGACGCAGGCGACGGCTACGATGTCCAGCTTGAACTTGCCTGCCGGTCTGAGTAGTTATCCGGCGCGGTTGAGTAGCTAATAGCGCAGGGTGTGAATCGACTGAAAGCGGAAAAGTGTTGCGCGCTTGAGGTTGGCTCGCCGACGTTCTTCCCGTGCCCTGTGTTTGCGCATGAAAACACGGCCGACAACGCACGCCGAATTCGAGCCGCGCGGAAAGGAGTTGACTACGCAGAGCGTCGTCACGCGGCGGCTCCGACGCGCCGAGGGGCCGTGGACGGGGATCCTCCGCTATGCTAGCAGCAGTTCGAGCCCGCACCTGAAGGCCGCAGGCAGCTTCGCAACGCGCTTCATCGGTCCACCGGAATCAGCCGGCTGGACTACACTATGCAAGCCAAGCCGGAGTCACGTTGTGGCGGAATCGATACAGGACCAGGGCGATGACGTCATCCACCTTTCGTTCGAGAGATGCGAGTAGGGCCGCGTCGATCGCGCGGACTGTTAGGGACATGTCTCTGTAGCCATAGAGCTTCCGGGAACGACGATTCGCTGGTTGCCTTCCTGTCGCTTCTCTTCGTAGGGCCCTCTGTTCACCGCGCCAGTGCTTGACGTTGCGGGTCACCCGTAGCAGTTGCCCCTGCAGATTCTCGATCACTTCTGAAGAGCACTCGAGGTCAAGTACACTGGCGTGGCTAGAAATGGGAATGGATGGCTCTCGGTGAACGCGACTCCATGATCGACTTCGTCATTCGCTGGTTGTAGAAAATCGAGACCGCCGTTGATCCGGTGCTCGAGGTCGGCGGACGGCTTGCCCGCTCGCGATAGAACGCGATCCAATCACACTACGGAGCGCAAACCCCACTCCCGGCAACTCGCTCCGATCCGTTCGACGCCGCGCCGAAACTCCCAGCCCCATAGTTCAGCCCGGCGCTTCCTCGATACAGGTAGAAGAACGCATGTCCAGCCGACGGCTGCACCGCATCGCCAGAGCCCGCGGTGCTGGAATCGGCGGAGTCGTTCTCCAAACACACGACCGCGCCGAGCGAGACCGTGGCGCCGCCACCCGGGGCGAGGTTGTCGACATCGCCACGAATCACGTCGTATCGCGCGGGGCCCGATTCGAGATCCCAACTCACCACCGTCGGCAGCGCCTTGGTCACACGGATCTGGGCGCGTGCATTTCGATCGATGAAGAAGATCTCGTTGAGCAGATCGGGATTGCGCTCGACGAAATCGCCGAGGCCGGAGAATGCAGCGCGTTGTCCGTCGCTGGAAAGCGACGGGGCGCCGCCGCCGCCGGCGCGCAAGGCGCCGACGCGCTCGATCGCACCGCCGCTGCGCGCGATGCGATACAGATCGGCCGGCGTGTCGGGGTCGGTCTCGGCGATCGGCGAATCGCTCGAGAACCAAACCCAGGCGCCATCGCGAGAGATGCGGGCGGCGCCGGCGCTGCCTACTGTTTGCGACGTGAGCTGCGTCAACGATGAACTGGTGGTGTCGAAGACAAACAGTTCGGTGTTCGCTTCGGGGTTGGTACCCAGCGGATTGCCGGTGGTCTGATACACGACGTAACGGCCATCGCCGCTGACATCGGGTGAACGGGAATCGATCGCCGCTCCGGAGGTGAGTTGCTGCAACCCGGTCGCGTCGGTGCGCACGCGGAATACTTCGTAACTCAAGTCAGCATTGCCGCCGGTGAGGTCGGCATTGGACTCGAACACAACCCACGTGCCGGTGGCGTCCATGCGCGCATTCGCGCAGCGCGAATTGGCGGCGCCGTTGGTGAGCTGCAGCAAGCCGCTGCCGTCTGGATTGACGCGCAATAGTTCGAGCGAGCCATCGGCGTTGCCACCGGTGAGGTTGGCGGCGCTCTGAAATACCACCACGCTGCCGTTGCCGGCGATGCGAGCGTTCTCCGAGGTGGTGCTCACGGGCCCATTGGTCAACTGCAATAGTCCCGAGCCGTCGGCGCGCACGAAGAAGATCTCACCCGAGGCGTCGAGGTTGCCACCAGTGGGGTTGGAGTCGGCATCGAACACGATCGAGATGCCATCGTCGGCGATCGATGGGCTGGCCGCGCTGCCACTCGACAACGAGGTCACCGCTGCGAGACCGGAGCCATCGGTTTGCACGCGGTACACCTCGCCGGCGCCGAGCAGGCTGTTGTCGTTGATGAACACCACGCGCGACGCGTCGGCCGTCATCGAGGGCGCGTTGTTGAACCCGAGTGTCGTGAAGGTGAGTTGGCGAATTCCGCCGCCGTTGCCATCCATGGTGTGCAGTTCCGGGCTGCCATCGGGGTTGTTGCCGCCGGAGAACTGGTCGAGGTAGTAGAAGGCGACACGCGTGCCGTTGCCCGAAACGGTGGGAAGCACGCAGCCGATCGTGACCGCCGTCGTGGTCAGCGCGCGCAGGCCGGTGCCGTCGTTCTTGATACGCCAAATTTCGTAGTTGGAGTCGAAGTTGGTGAATCCTTGCACGTGATTGGACATGAAGAACACGTTGACGCCATCGTCGGTGATCGACGGCAACTGCGCTGCTGGTGTGCCGAGCAACGTGGTGGTCCGCGTCAGTTGGCGCAATCCGGTGCCGAGCCAATCGATGATGAAGATCTCGTCGCGATGATTGACGTTGTTGGGGGGCAACAGGTCGGCGTTGGTCTGGAATGCGATCCGCGCGCCGCCGCCGGCAAGCGTGGGTGCGCTGATGTTGTAGCCGACGACGTTGGTGAGTTGACGCAATCCGGTGCCGTCGCCGTTGATCGCAAACAACTCGGTGGAAAGGTCGGCGTTGCCGCCGGTGAGGTCGGCATTGTCGGTAAACGTAAGCCGCGTGCCGTCGTCGCTGATCGACACACCGCCTAGCGAACCGGTTGTCACGCTGGTCAATTGCCTCAAGCCGCTGCCATCGCGATTGATGACGAAGAGCTGCGGATACTGGGTTGGGTTGGTTCCCAGCGGGTTGGTGTTGGCGACGAACGCGATTTTCAGACCGTTCCCTGCGATGGTTGCGGCGCTCACCGATCCGGCGTTGACGGCAGGGTCGCTGGTGAGCTGCGTCAGTTGGGTCCCATTGCTTTGCATCACGTACAACTCGGGCGACAGATCGTGATTGCCGCCGGTGAGGTCGGACGGGCTGACGAATGCCAGCCACACGCCATCGTCGCTGACCGACACCAGAGGCGTGACCCCGCGCGCCGTGGATGTGACTTGCGTCCCTGCGCCGGTGACCGCGTCGAACTTGAAGATCTGGTAGGCGTGGCGCGGATTGGTCCCGAGTTGGTCGGTGCTCGACCCGGTGTAGACCGTGGTGCCCGCGTCATCGAGCGCTCCTGGGCCTGCAATACCGGTCTTCAGGTCGGTGAGTTGAGTGACCGTTCCGGCCTCGCCAAAGTGGATCGACGCAGGCAGAATCACCGCGGCAAACAAGAGAATCAGTCCGAATCTGTTCATGGAAGTCAGTTCCTCACACGCTCGCAGGAATGTACGCTTACCGGCACATGCTGCACGGAAGTCTGGAAAGGAGACTGCATGCTGTACATCGGTCACTTCTCGTTTAACGGTTCGGGTCGCTTCCCGGAACTCGGGGACGAACCGGAGCACGGGCATTTCACCACAATGGTGGAAGCCGAGTCGATCGAACAAGCCACGGAGAAGTTCGAATCGCTGATCATGAAAACTCGTCATGACGGCGATCTGTTCAGCTCCGTCAGCGAGGTCTATCTCGATAGCTGCTCGGAATTGAAGCGGATCCCGCCCGAAGGGGTGATCAGCCACTTCGAGGCGATCCTCGGCGAAGCGGCTCCGGCAATGAGCGTGCCGCTTCCGGGCGTCGACGAAACGGTCGGTCAAGCGTTTGCGATCGAGCAGGGTGATATCGAAGCCGAAGGCGCCAACGGCGAAGGCGACGACGACGAGGACGATCGCATTCCGTTCATCGTGTTCGAGTAGCCCTCGCCGTGGTTACGCTCGGCACACCCGGCACGGCACGCGCCACCCGTTTGATGCTGTTGGGAAGCGGCGAGCTTGGGAAAGAAGTGGCGATCGAGGCGCAGCGCCTGGGGGTCGAGGTGATCGCTGTCGATCGCTACCCGAATGCGCCGGCGATGCAGGTGGCACATCGCAGCCATGTGATCTCGATGCTCGATGGATCACAGTTGCGCGCGCTGGTCGAGCGGGAGCAGCCGCACTTCATCGTTCCCGAACTCGAGGCGATCGCCACCGCGACGCTGCTCGAGTTGGAGCGCGATGGCTTCAACGTCATCCCAACGGCGCGGGCCACGCGATTGACGATGGATCGCGAAGGGATCCGCCGCCTCGCCGCCGAAACGCTCGGGTTGCGCACATCGCCGTATCGATTCGCTTCGACTGAAAGCGAGTTCAACCAGGCAGTGGCTGCGATCGGTCTGCCGTGTGTGGTCAAGCCGGTCATGTCGTCATCGGGCAAGGGGCAGAGCCTCGTCAAGACCAGTAGCGAGGTGGCGGCGGCCTGGCGTCACGCTCAAGAAGGCGGTCGGGCCGGCGGCGGCACGGTGATCGTGGAAGGGTTCGTCGACTTCGACTACGAGATCACGCTGCTTACCGTGCGCCATGCGGGCGGGACGTCGTTTTGCGAGCCGATCGGTCATCGACAGGTGAAGGGCGATTACTGGGAGTCATGGCAGCCGCAGTCGATGACGCCGCAGGCGTTGGCCGAAGCGCAACGGATTGCGCGCGCCGTCACCGATGACTTGGGCGGTCGCGGAATTTTCGGCGTGGAGCTGTTCATCAAAGGCGACATGGTGTACTTCAGCGAGGTCAGCCCACGTCCGCATGACACCGGAATGGTGACGATGCTGTCGCAAGATCTCAGCGAATTCGCGCTGCATCTGCGCGCAGTTCTCGGGTTGCCGATCCCGGTGATCCGCCAGACCGGACCAACGGCATCGCACGTGATCTTGGTCGACGGAGACAGCGATGCGCCGACGTTCTCCAGCGTCGAGGCAGCGCTGGTCGAGCCAGACACGCTGTTGCGCTTATTCGGCAAGCCCGAGGTGCGCGGTCATCGACGCATGGGAGTGGCCTTGGCCAAAGGGGCGACCATCGATGAAGC
>CAZAHQ010000015.1:0-19788 GCA_964484415.1 uncultured Acidobacteriota bacterium
CTTGCAACAGTGTCTGTTGCGACTATCGCAGTTGGTCGGCGACTTGGAAGACGAACTCGCCGAACTCGACATCAATCCGCTGATCGTCACGGAAGATGCAGCGCGCTCGTTCATTGTCGATGCGCGCATCGCGTTGCTGCCCGAGCGCTGACGAGGCCGGCACGGCGCCACTCCCGAGCGGCGTACCGTCCACGGCCGGGGCGTGGCGACCGTGAACACACATCTCTTTTGGTGGTGCGCTCGGCTTCGCCCGTGCGCTGCCTCGCAACCCGAGCCGTGGTCTGCTGTCGGACCGGATGTCAGGGAGCTCGGTATCAACTCGCGCCGGGCCGATCTTCTCTAGGCCAAACTGAGGTTTGTGTGGAGAATGGCCGCTCCATGGCGCTCGCGGAAGCCTCATTCAGTCAGCCGTCGCCTGTCGGTCGATCCGCGGTCTGGCCGTGGCTGGCTGCCGTTGGTGGGCTCGGAAGCATCGGCGCGATTGCCTTTCTGCTCTTGTCCGACGAGACGCTCTCATACACCGCGCGCTGCGTCTTCTTCTTGGCTGGATATGCGATCGAGATCGGGCTGTTTTGGGCAGCGTCGCGTCGTGACGGAATCAGCACACGACTCGTTCTTGCCCTTCGCCTACTGGCCGCGACCGCGACCATCGGTTTCGCGATTCAGGCTTATGCCGTCGGAACGTACGTCCAGCTTCTGCCGGAGATTCCGACCGCGGTGTGGGACTTCTGCACGCTCCTGTCCTACGTGACCAGTCTCGCTGCGGTCTGCAGCATGCCGATGTTTCCTTTGACTCGGAAGCAGTGGCACCAGTACTTCCTCGACTCCGTGATGTCGGTCGGGGGTGTCACGCTGATCTACTGGGTGCTGTTCGCGCCGATCGGAGGGATCGGTGCGGATCCAGCCTATGGAATCGGAACGACGGTCACGAGCGGGATCGAGCTATTGCTCGTCCTACTGGCACTTGGCCTTCTGATGATTCGAGGTCGTGCGGAACCGAGTCGCCTCGCGTTGTGGTTGTTCCTCACAGCCAAGGTTTTCACGTGCGGCGTCGTCGTGCTGCTCCAACTCAGCCACCGCGTGCCCGCGCTGGAGCAACTCGGCGATGCGTCGTTTCTCATGGCTCAGGTGCTCTTGATCTCTGCTGGCCTCGTGTTTTGGCGCGATCCGGTGCACGCGCCGCTGGAGACTCCGACCCCTGCTTGGTTACTGGCCTTCAACCCGATCCCGGTACTCTTGATCGCGGTCGTCGCCGGGTTGACCGGCACCGTCAATCTGCTGCAAGCGCCGCAACGTCAGTTGCCGTTAGCGATCGGTTTGGTCGTGCTGGTGCTCTTGATGATGGTGCGAATCGTCATGACCGCGCGCGAAAACGCCCGCTTGATTCGGGCCGAGGCTCTCGCGGCTCAGCGGCTGTATCTCGAGAAGATGAGCGGCGTGGGTCGGCTGGCCGGCGGCATCGCACACGAATTCAACAACCTTCTGATGACCGTGACGGGCCACGCGGAACTCGGACTGCAATCGGGATCGAGCCACGCAGATGTGCAACAGGATCTGAAACGGATTCTTCGTGCCGCCGATCGGGCCGCCTCGTTGACTCAACAACTGGTGTCCTTCAGCGGCAAAGGGTTCATGAGCCTCGAGCGAGTCGAGGTATCGGAGTTGCTGCGCGAAATCGAACCTGGATTGCGACAGCGTTTGCCTGCCGGCGTGAAACTCGAGATGGAAGCGCCCCATGCCGTCGGCACGATCCAGATCGATCGCGTGCAAATTCATGGTGCGATCGCGCAGCTCGTCAGCAATGCGATCGACGCGATGCCGGCCGGCGGCAGCATCTCGGCCTCGGCCTGGGCGGAGACACTGACGAAGGACCTTCAGACGCAGTTCCTTTCCGTGCCCGCCGGTCGATACGTGGTGTTGGAACTCGCCGACACCGGCTCGGGAATTCCTGAATCGCAACTCCCCGAGATCTTCGACCCGTTCTTTTCGTCCAAGTCAGCGCACGCCGCGGCAGGACTTGGACTGGCCTCGGTCTATGGAGCGATCGCGGCACACCGTGGCGGGATTGCCGTTCACAGCCGCGTGGGACACGGAACGAGCTTCAAGCTGTACTTCCCCTCGAGCGCTTCGTAGTCGTACCCCTCGCCACAGGTTCGTGATTCCATCAAGGACAACGTTGCGCGCTGGCTGCGATCTCCGCATCGCGCGAGCCTTGTTGACCACCGGTAGCTTCGTCGTATGTCCCAGGACCGGCCGGACTCTCGGCCCGCACCAAGTACCAATAGCCATCACCTGTTGGAGGGATCTGGGTGTCGTTCACCGTTAGGCCCAGGCTATTCGGCGCGATGCAGGCGTTCAGGCTCGCCGTGAAGTTGCCGGCAACAACCAACGAAGACAGCACACCACGGACCACGTCGTACTGCTGGGCGTTAGTGGTCACCGACCAAGTGAGCGTGGTGTCGGTACCGTTCTCGGTGAGCAACAGTCCGGTCACTTTGCCCGGGACGTATGCGCCACGTTGCCGGTGGTCGAGCTCGAGTCCGCTGTTACCGGCCAAGTAAAGCCATGGCGAGTGCGGGAACAATGGATCTTCGGTGACGGTGCGGGCGCGCCAGATCACAAGATCGTTGACTCGCAACCGCGGTTTGACCTTCAGATCGAGAACGAACGCCCCTTGCACACCGGCGTACGGCGCGGGAGGGTCGGGGAACTTCTTGTTTGACTCTGTGGCGAACCAGAAGTCGTCGTAGTTGCGGCCGAAGTAAGTCTCCTCGACCTCGAGGCTTATCGATGCACGGCGTCCGCCGGCCGAATGTCCGACCATCGTGGCGGTGACGTACTCCGTCGAATCGCCTATGCCAAGCAACCCGATCGGCGCCGTCTCGTCCAGTCGCAACTGCTGCCGCGTGCGTGGCAAGCCGCCACCGCCACCACCCAGATAGATATCGACATCGCCGTTCTGGCCTGAGGCCGGCCCGAGTTGCGATGCCACCGCGAGATCGGCATATCCGTCGGCGTTGACGTCTCCGCTTGCTGCGAGGGCACCGCCGAGTTCGCGGTTTGCCGAATTGCCGCGCAGCGTAAAGTTGCTGGCCGGCCCGAGCCCCGCCGCGCTGCCGTAACGAATCCAGACCAGCCCTTCGTTTGTCATCGATGATTCGGCGAACGGGCTGCCGATTACCAGGTCGAAGAAACCGTCGCCGTTGAGATCGCCCGCAGCGAGCGTCTCACCGTAGCGCGTGGTGGTGAGGTTCATGAACACCTGACTGGCAGTCGAGGAGGGACCATTCGCGCCGCCGAAGAAGATATCGACGCGTCCCTCATCGGTGATGCCGCCGGACTGATCGTAGAGATGTGCGCCGATCGCGAGGTCTGAATAGCCGTCGCCATTCACATCGCCCGCGCTGATGGCTGCGTAGCCGAAGCGCGCGCCGGACTGCGTCTCCTGTACCTGCCACGCCGGTGTCGCGCTCAGTCCATCCACGCCGCCCAAGAACAGCCACGCCGCGCCGCCGTTCTGCGGATACGCGCCGTAGCTGGAATCGGTAACCAACAGATCGCCGAAGCCGTCGCGATTGACATCGCCAGCCGAGGCTAGCGTGTCACCGAACGCCCCGGAGCTGGAAGGAGGCGCAGCGAAACTCCAAGCGGTGTCGAGCACGAGTCCAGACGGCGAGCCGCGATAGAGTCGAATCGCATGGTCGTCCGAGACCGCCATATCGGTGAATCCGTCTCCGTTGACATCGAACCCGCCGGCGATAGCGCGCCCGAAGTTCGCGCCCGGACCGCTCCCTAGGAGAGTGTTGTCGGCGGAACTCGGGTTTGCCGGGGAAGGGATCGAGCTCTCTGGTCCGAACCAAACGAAGACGGCGCCGCGATCGCTGCCGCTGGAGTCCCAACCCGGGGCACCGATCGCGATGTCGTCGTAGCCATCGAGATTGATATCGCCGAGCCATTGCACCTTGCTGCCGAGCTTCGCACCGGCCTGATCGCTTTGAAAACAGCGTGATGCGGATCCGAACAGGCCATAGCCGCGGCCTTGATGGACGCAGGCCTCACCTTCATCGGTTTGTCCCGCGTCGTATTGCGGCATTCCGATCAGCAAATCGTGCAGCCCATCGGCATCGAGATCTCCTCCCAGCGAGAGCGACGCACCAAACTTCGACCCACTCTGCCCGGCGGGGGCAAAGGCCGACGCTTCGGTGTTGAGTCCGTCGGGGGAACCGTAGAACAAAGCGACACGCCCCGCGTTGACATTGCCGCGCTCGTCTTGCAACGGTGCGCCCACGAGCAGATCGCCGTAACCGTCTCCGTTCACATCGGCCGCACAGCCACCACCGAGTCCGAGTCCTGAGTCGACCTCGCCGGTGCGCTGCCATGCCGCTGTGGTTGAAACTTGGGAACGATCGCCGTGATACACGGATATTCGCCCACCGACCTCGAACGGGACCACGGCAGAGTAGAACGGCGCGCCGACGAAGACATCGGCGACGCCATCGCCATTGACATCACCGGCTGTGCCGACCTTTCTCCCCAACTGGTCGTCAGTGGTGCCAGTAACGGTCCAAAACGGAGTTTGCGCCACGGCAGCCGGCCCGCCCGCAAACAGATACGCCCGCCCTCTGTTGGTGCCGCCCACGTCGTAAAACGGTGCACCGACGATCACATCGGCGTACCCATCACCGTTGACGTCGCCGGCGCCCGCAATCGAATACCCCGCTTGCCAACCATCGCCGCCTGAACCGGAGTTCCAGTTGCCGATCTCTCGCACCGAGCTGCTGGTCAGTCCCGTGGAGATGCCGTACGCGATCAAAAAGCCGCTGCCGGTACAGCTAAAGAATCCGCAACTGGTCAGACCGGGGTTGCCCATCACGACATCGCCCCAACCGTTGGCATCGACATCCCCGGCACCTGACACCGCGTTACCGAGCCGGCTGCTGTCGCAACAACCGTTGTAGGTGATCAGCGGAACAGTCTTCGGTCCGGTCGGTCCGCCCTCGAACACCTCGACACGACCATTGTCGATCTGGCCGGCCGAGTCGTAGTACGGCGCACCGATGATCACGTCGGAGAAGGGGTCGCTGGTGATCTTCGCGAATCCAACCGCATGTCCGTAGCGCGCATTTGCGTCCAGGCCGTAGCGCGACCACGCGACGCTCGGCGACAGACCTGTCGCGGAGCCGAGATGGACACGCACGATCCCGCCATTGCTGGCCCCGTTGTCGGCTCCTGGGATGCCGATGATCAGATCGTCGTAACCGTCGTTGTTGGTATCGCCAGCGCTCGAGGCAGCGTAACCAAGTTCATCGCCTGTGGTGCCGGTAAAGGTCAGCGCGGCAGGTGACATCGGGCCGGCTGCCGATCCGTGGTAGATCCAGACGCGACCTGCATTCGTGGCGGCGCCGTTGTCGAAGTAAGGGGCCGACACGAAGAAGTCGGAGAAGCCGTCGCCGTTGACATCGCCTGCGGTGCCAACGGCGAAACCCAACTGGGCGCTGCCCTGCGTATTCGTTTGCGCCCACGCTTCGGTGCTGAGCAATGGATCGATGGTCAACGGATAGACGGCGTCGCGATCCTCGACCTGGATTTGTATCGACCCAGGGGCCAGCTTGAAGCGCGCGGGTACCGCATGCTCGCTCGCGTCCCAGACGCGTAGATCGCGATACCACAGCACCGTCGCCGCCTGCTGGTCGACCAACGCCACCGACGTCAATCCCTCTAAGCGCGGATGGAGCGAACCGTCGAGCCGAAGGTCCAGTAGGAGTGGGCCGTGCGAATCGGGAAGTGGGGGGCGATCCAGTGTGAAGCCGTGCTCGAGCCCTTCGGTCGTGTTGACGAACCACTCTTCGATCCGACCGCGCGTCACGACGCTGCGCGTTGTATCGGCATTCAAGCGACCGGGCGCAGCGCTCTCTCGCTCGGCACCTCGTTGCAATCCCGCAAAGTGGAGCGTGAATCGATACGCGGACTCGTCCTGATTTCGCGAGGCCACCGTCAGGCCGGTTGCGTCGATGGTGGCGTTGAACCCTTGCCTGCGATTGGGAGCGGCGGCGAGGTCGGCGTCCAAAACGAATTGGTACTCCTCCAGCGCGAGCGCAGCGGTAGGCAACCCGTTCGCTGTCATGGGATCGGGTTGATCGTCTGCCTGGATGGGCTGTACCGGCGCGACCAGCGTTCCTGCAAGTGAACCGACAACGACAACCGCACGCAGCAGCGAGGACACATCAACCTCCCTGCGATGCCATCGGTCGCGAGGCACCGCTGTACCGATGGAAAAGCAATTGCGATGCCATCGATCGCAGCGCTCGGGTTGGGCCGTGCAGCGGCGGATTGCGGTCGATCTCGGCGCCAAAGACGCAGCGTCAGGACACACCTGGTCGCAAAACGAGGCCGGCGTGGCTCCGAAACGGAGCCACCGCCGTTTCTTCCGGTGCTGCCGCCCGAGCGACCGAGTGAACGACGGAAGGCGACACCGAGTAGGCGTCGCCAACCGTCGAGAACGAGCTCAGCTACCAATTCGCTCAGCGCAACGCGGCCTGAGCGTTCGCTCGTCAATGCAATGAGTCAACTCAACGATCGAGCATCACGGATCTTGCACCGCTGACGCCGCCAGGCACGGGGAATTGCTGATCGTTGGCAAACCCGACGGCGTAGTACTCGATCCCTGCGCCTGCAGGAGCCACCGCCATCCGCGGTTGGCGGGTGGAGAACGAAGGAGAGTCCTCCAGCCGCGCGTATTGGAACAAGCCCACCGTCCGCTTGAACTCGATCGTCGTGATGCGGTACTTGGCGCCGGCATCGTCGTAGCAACTGGCGGCCACGAACACGTCGTTGCCTTTCATGTCGATGTCGGCCGGCGTGCGGCACTTGTCGTCGAGATCGCCAATCGATGTGTAGGTGTTAACAAGGTACAAAAAGCCGTAGTAGCCCTTCATCACCCAGTTGTTGCCGTCACCCTTGGCGCCCAAGGTGACAAGGCTCATGTCCCCCTTGGAACCCCGCAGCGTCGGATGGTGATCGGCAGAGCCGGACTGCCACACCTTCAGCATGTTGTTCGGTTGATCACCCGGTTTTCCGGAGACGACGTGGACGCGCGGCTCGGTCAGGTTGTCGAACGCAACTCCCCAGTAGGCGTTGATTGCGTCGACAGCGAGGCTGGGGCGACCGTACTTGCCGGTCATCAACGTCGAACCCGGGCCGGCCACCGTGTACAACTCCGGGCCGAAGTAGTTGGGCGAAAAAAAGTCCATCCAAATCAACTTGATGGCGCTGTCACTGGCGGTGGGGCCGGGCATCGCGCACGCGATCGCGACGATGTACTTGCTGAAGCTGCTGGGCGCGGTGGGTATCACCGCGATCGAGGGGTTGACGAAGGTCGGATCGGTGACGGCCTTCTTGGCGACGCCGGTGATTACCAACTCGCTCGGCTTGAGGCTCTTCCACGCCGTCTTGATCGGCCCGCTGTGATACGTGATCCAGTCGGTGCCGTTCTGTTCGAATACGGCGGTGACGAAGCCGGCGTTGTTGTCATCGATGCCCCCGACCTTGTTGACCACCGCGACGCTCACCGCTTTCACGATCGTGCCGGCACCGTAGCCTCCGGGTGGGTCGATCGACATCGTCGCCAGCTTCACCCAAGTCAAGTTCTTGAGTCGTACGACGACCTCGACGCGTGCGGTCGAGTCGGCCGCATCGACAACGCCGTAGGCAATCAACAGCCGTCCGTTGTCATCGGACTCCATGTCCATCACGGGTGTTTGGGAGACTCCTTCCGCATCGCGAGGATCGGAGAGAAATCGATCGAAAACGTCCTCGTCGGGGTCGTTGGTGGTAACCGGCTGCGCGAATGCGGCCGGGATCAAGAGCAGCAGGGCCAATCCGAGTAGGGCCAATGTTCTCATAACGTCCTCCTGAGCTGTATGACGCAGGGCCGCCCGTTCTTTCCCACCATGGATGAAATAAATCGGCGTCGGGCACTCAGGACTAAGGCAACTCGACCCACTCGCCGGCCCGAACCACCACGTCCTTCCAGGTCTGGCCGGGTTTGGTGCAGGCGTCATCGGCGCAGGCCTGAACGACGTACCTGCCGGCCGGCAAGTTCTCCCCGGTCGAGGAGTGGACGGAGCCATCAATGCTGGTGATGCGCAGCGCCGCGTGCTCGCTCTTGACCGACACCGCGCCGCCGATAGCGCCGATCGACAGCGCCAGCGTCGCCTCGTTGCCAAGAGAGGCTTGGCGAGTCAACGCCGCAGGATCGAGCGTCGCCTCGGCCGGCACGAAGAACGGGTGCGTGAAACGTGCTCGAAGTTCGGAGCGACCGACCGGCAGCCCGCGCACGCGCGCGAAGTCGGGGTGCGTCTCGACGATCAGTTCGAACCAGTCGCCCGGGGGGGTGTCGAAGCCGAGATGCGGCAGGCGCCGCGTTTCGACCAGCGCTCGCAGGTGGCTGAGATCGGGCAATGGCTGTCCAGACAACACGCGCGGCAACAGTTTCAAACTCGGCGCGCAATCGAGCGTGATCGGGCCGAGTTGGTAGTCTGTGTCGGGCTGCAACCACACCGGGGAGGCGCGCGTCGGATCCTCGGTTTGCGAGACCCAGGTCCAACGCGAGAACCCGACCGGGCGCAGCACCACGAACGTCTTCTGCGCGTCGAGCGGGCCGATGCGTAGTTCATCGAGGTGATCGCCGGTGAGCACGCTGGCGTAGAATGTGGCGGCGGCCAGCGAATCAAGCTCATACGGCGCTGCCGTCTCCGCTGGCGGAGGCGCGTCGGAAGCGAGTGTCCGCACCTCGACGCGACGCGGAACCTGACCGTTGCGATCGCAGTGGAGAGTGCCGATCAACTGCGAGGCGGCGACCAACCTTACGACGATCTCCGCCGAATCGTGCGGGCCCAGCGTCAGCGAGACAGGCTCGCGGCTGTGCGTTTCGCCCTGCACGATCTCGACGAAATACTCAGGCGCTGTTGAATCGACGACGCGAGCGCTCAAGCGGTATGTGCCGTCGCCCAAGCCCACTTCCTCGAGTTTCCCGGTGGCATCGAAGTGGGGCGTTCGTTTGTCGCGCGCGGCGCGCAGCGCGGGGTCCAGCAGCAACGGCTTGGCGGGCGGTGGAGAGGCCTCGATCGTCAATTCCACGTTGACCGGATGACGCGCCTGCGGTTGCTGCAGCGTGGCGCGCAGCGCGGCACCGCCCGGCAACTCGAGATCGACGGTTCGCTTGTCACCGCGCGTCACGCGCAACGACTGCGACACCTCGCCGCCTCGAACCGAGCCGGCCGCAACTCGATACGACCCTTCCGCCACATCGTCGAACGACACGACCGCTCGCCGGCCTCCCATCGACTCGTTGCGTTGAATCAACTGCTGATCATCCGGCGACTCTCCGAGTTTCCAAAGCTCGACCACCACGCGATCGACCCACGCTTGCCCCGGATCGGTCACGCGTACCGTAAGCGAGGCCGGGTCTTTGTCGAGCGACTTGGTGACGATCTCGAAGTCGCGCGATTCGATACCGCCCACAACCAGATCGAGCGTGACGCTCTGGGGTGTAACCGACGCGACCTTCGGGCCGTCGCAAGTCAGAAGCCACCGACCATCGGGCAGCGTGAGCGAGTAGTCTCCGAATCGGGAGATCGACGCCTCGAAGACGTTCGAGTAGACGCCGCCCCGAGCGAGCGCCGCCGTGAATGCCGGGCCCGCGGCGATGAGCGTCGCACGCGGTACGCAGGGTGGGTCTGGTCCGACATCCCAGTGCACCTTTCCGCTGACCTTTGCGGGAGCGAAGAACTGCCAACTGACGAGGTGGCCACGTCCTCCATTCCCAACATCGATCACCGCCGTCGCGCCCTGTACCTCGACTCCATCGACCTCCAATCGATTCAACAGATGGCCTTGCGGCGAGGTAACCGTGAGGTGCCAGCGACCTTGCGTCAGCGGCACCTTGGGCCGATCGCCAAACCAGCGGCGAACCACCTGGCGCGTTTGAGAACCTTCCTCCTGCATCTCCAGTGCCCACGGCGCCCCACACTTGTCGCACTGGATCTCGATCGTCACCTGGTCGGCTCGTGGGATCGGAAGGTCCAGTCGCAGCGTTTCGTCGGCGCTCGAGACGGTGACGATTTTGAGCGACGGCGCCCAGATCTCACCGACGGTGACGAAGTCGCTGCCTCGCGGGGTCGTGAGTCGCAGCGTGCTGCGTCCCACCGGCAGACCGACGCAGATCGCACGGCCATCGACACCGCTTGCACCGCAGTCGATGAGCGCTTGTTGCGCGCCGGGACGATCCTCGGGCAGCGCAGCAACAGCGATCCCGCTGATAGGCGAGCCCTCCGGCGACAACAAACGCAGCTCGAGGGTGGCGGCCGACGCGCCGCCTGTCGTCAACAGCGCCAGCGCGACCAGCAACCGATATGACCAGCCGCAGATTGCGAGAGCCGATCGACTGTGTGGCACAGGCTGTGGACCGGCCGGCTTCACGCTACGGCGTGACCGCCAGCGGTACCTGCGACGAAGGCGAGCGACGACCCAGCGCATCGAGCCCGTACAGTGTCACGAACATCTTCCCGTTGGCATCCACGACATCGGTGAGCACCCGTGCCCAGGTGTCGAGCGGCACCTCGTACGACTCGCCGCGCAACGTGTAACCGGAGACTGCCGAGATCGCTGGTCCACGCTTGGCATTCGTGGTGCGGGAAAACACCAGTCGAAAGCGTTGATTGTGATTGGCAAACCAACGCAGCGTGGGGGGCACGTCGCGCGTCGCCTCGATCGTTCCGACGCGCGGTAGCAGGTCGGGCCCGATCACATCGCGCAGGCGCATGACGTTGGCGGGGCCGATCAACTCCGAGCCGGTCGACGAGGTTCCGCGCACGCGCCAATGCAACTCGTTGTTGGCGCGGCTATACCGCAAGAGCGTGGTCCATTCGGCAGCCGTCGGTTGGTATTCGCGCGCCGTGACCTCATCGCGTCGCGGGTAACGGCGCGAGTAGCGGAACGTGTCGTCGCGCGAAAATTCCAAGCTGTATCGCCCATCGGTGCTGGTGCTGAAGCTGAAGACCGGCGCGGCATCATCGGGGAAGAAGCCGCTGCCGGTGCGCGGGCGTTCGGGACGGGGGAGATCGATCGCTCGGAACAGATAGACCCGGCCGATGCCGCGTGCGGCCGTTTCAGCGCGAGCACCGACCAACAGATCGCCGAGTCCATCACGGTTGGCATCCAACGGCCCGGCAAGCGAGAAGCCGAAACCGGTCGGGCCCGCGTTGCCTTTGACCGTTACGAATCGATCGGCAGCGAGGCCTTCGCGGCCGCCGCGATACACCACCAACTGTCCTTCTTCTGCCGGGCCGGTGCCGAGTACGCCGTTGGTGTCGGGTTGTCCACTGCCGATCGCCAGATCAGCGAAGCCATCACGATCGACATCGCCGAGGGCGGCGACGGCGAGGCCGTAACCCGAGTCGGACTCGCTACCGAACAGCCTCACGTCAGGCGCGGTGCCGAGCCCTTGAGCGCGCGCCAGAAAGATGTCGACGCGCCCGGCGAGATTGAACGACTCGGGCGATCGCAACCGCGGTGATCCGATCGCCAGATCGGTGAGCCCATCGCCGTTCAGGTCGCCAGCGATCGTGAGCGTTTGTCCGAAGGCCGCGTCGCGCTCGGAGGTTTGATATTCCCATGAAGGAGTGGTCGACAATCCGCGCGAGGAACCGCGAAACATCAGCGCGTAGCCGCGATCGACGCTGGGGTCGACCACAATCGCGCCGGACATCGGCGCCGATGCAAGCACGTCGTCGAAGCCATCGCCGTTGACATCGCCGCACGCGACGGCGGTGCCGAGTCGCGCGCCCGCTTGGGCGCCGATCACGAACCAATCGGGCGTGCGCGAGAAGCCGGTGGGGGATCCGTAGTAGACATTGATGCGACCTTGCTCGTTTTCACTGCTGCTGTGGAGCGCAAGGCCCACGACGAGATCGGCGAACGCGTCGCCGTCGATGTCGCGGCACAGCGCGATGCTTGTGATTCCGGACGAGAGCGTCAAACCGGCCAAGCGCGATAGCGGTTCATCGACGGGGCCCTGCGGCCCGCCACGGAATGCATACAGCGCCTCGCTCGTTCCGCGGAGTGTGGCCGAAGCGACGAAGTCGTCGTAGCCGTCGCCGTCGATATCGTGTCCGGCGGCGAGTAAGCGGCCGAGTCGATGCGGCAGATCACTATCGATGCTGCTGCTGGTCCACGACGGTTGCGACGGATAGGCACCGCCGCTGCCGAGATAGGCGTAGATCTGGCCGACAGCCCCGGTGGCATTCGGGGCACTGATCAGAATGTCGTCGACATCGTCGCCGTTGAGATCTCCCGCACCAGCGACCGTGGCGCCGAAGCTGGCGACATTGGGCGGCGGGTCGACGATCTGCGTCGGCTTGGGAGTGAACACCGGCATCGTGGCTGCCAGCGCCGCAGCGCCAATCGTCATCGCTATGGACATCGTGAGGAGCGAACGCTTCATCGTGGCACTCCCGTCGGCAGAGTACGCCCAAATCCGAGAGATGCACTGAAACTGTGTGATAACTGGCCTCGAGGCGTGCCGCTGGCCGATCGCGGCATCGCCGACCTGCGGGCTGTAGAGAAACTCAACTCAGGGTCCACTCGCTGGGGGTCAGGGGCTGTGGTTCGGGTTGTTGTTCTGCCGTTCGGCCCGAGATGAACCGGCGCACCAAGAGATGGTTCAGGATTTCCGCGAAGAGTTTCACGCCCAGCAGTTGGAGATGGCCTTGGAGGTTCGGCGATCTGTTGCACCGATGAGCCAGTTGGGAAAGTGGTTGTCCAATCGCCAGACACCCAACGAGCCACCTGCTCAAGGTGCTACGCCGGCTGATCTCGATCCCGATGGGGCCAACAACGCGGGGCCGAGGGGTATCGAAGTACCGCATCCAACGATTCCTTCACGAAGAGATGAGATCGGACCGCCGGTTCCAAGTAACCTGTGCGGATGGAAGTACCCGTTCTTGCGGGCGTCTTTTATGTGGCGGCTGGAGGAGAGGAAGAGATCGTGACGGCTGGGCCAGAGATAGAAGTGACGATCTACAGCCAGAACCTCTTCCATTTTTGGCCGGCATTGATCGAAGTGAAATCGCCGAGTGCCAGTGGATTCGGGGGGCAGGAGGTCATTGGCGTATCACCGTGGCCTATTGCGCCGCGGGGGAACTCCGTGCAGATGCAAGCTCGGACACCAGCTGCTTTGGTCCTTGGGACGTCTATGTCGACCCGCACGACCAAAACAACTCCCCAGAGCTTATCCGCCGCGGGGATTCATATCAGTTGTCTTCGAGGTGGCCACTATTTGCTACCGGTTTCCTAAGAAGTAATGGCTGTCGCGCCACAGAGCTTTGCCAGAGTTCACGGGCGAGCAAGACGACATCTTTCGGGTATCGGCCAGGATAATCGAGTACTCGGAAAAGGAGAGGTTCATGCAGAGCATCGACGATAGGAGAAGCGCCGTGTTTTTCCTCGGGAGCTTGGTCCTCTACCTCTGTACTATCGCAGGCTGCTGGCCACAGCCTCCGATCGCGCGCACAGAAGAGTATGAGCTTTCTCGCCAGAGCGTCCGACAAATTTGGGTCAAGGTGAGTCCAGAGCGGGTGCCTGAGATTCACTTACAGCTGAGTGAGACAGAGGCGACTCGGCTGAAGGTGTTTGCACGCGATCACTTGGGTGAACTCATCCGCTTCTCTCTAAACGGCTCAGTACTGAACAGACGGACGTTCACTTCTAACGCGGAGAGCGTCAACTGCATCTGGCTTCCTGGCTGTGTGACCGATAAATGCCATCAGGAGAAGTTGGAATTCTTGATGGCCAATCTGCCGGGTGTCGAGGTCACCGAGGCGGAGCACCTTCCAGAAGCGTGTGGAGACTGAGGGGCTGCAACACGCGCACGATCGACTCGCTTGATGCCATCGCCACCGGCTCGAAGGCTGATGACATTTTCGTCGACCGCACGTTCGACACCTTGGGCCGAATCCAAAGCGAGCGCTTCGGCAATGACGTCGAGCAATTGCTGCGGAACACGAGCCTTGAGGGCAACGGCGGACGAGAACCCAAAGAGACCTGCGAGAGCAGCAACACAGGCGATGGATCGGGAACTGAAGGAGACGTCGACCTCAGCGTGAGAATTCTTCCCAAGGGCGAGTGTCCTGGAGGTCATACGTCGCACGACTACCGCTTCCAATTCAATACGCGGTGACGCGACTCGGAGACTCCGTGACCAACGCGGCGCCGTACTACCTAGACGATGGCAATCACCTTCAGTTCGATCGCGATCGGCGTTGGCAGTGACCCCACCTCGACCGTAGTGCGGGCCGCATCGACCCCGCGGAAAAACTCGGCGTAGAGCCGGTTGTACGTGGGGAAGTCGGCCTTCATGTGCGTCAAGAACACCGTGACATCGACGATGTTCTCCCAGCGCGATCCGGCATCTTCCAACACCGTGCGCACGTTTTCGAAGACCTGACGGCACTGCGCCTCGATGTCGTAGCTGGTGATGTTCCCGTGCGCGTCGAGCGTGACACCGGGGATTTCTTTCGTGCCTCGACGTCGCGGGCCGATCCCGGAGAGAAACAACAAGTTGCCAACGCGACGTGCGTGCGGAAACGCGCCCACCGGTTCGGGAGCGCGGGATGACTCGATGCGGTCGTGTGGTTTGCTCATGGCCTTGTCACCTTGAAGGAACGCGGAGCGTGACGCTCTTGCTCTCGGTGAAGAACCGATAGGCGTCTTCGCCCCCTTCACGTCCAACGCCGCTTTGTTTCACGCCGCCGAACGGCGTACGTAGGTCGCGCACGAGCCAGCAGTTGATCCACACGACACCGGCCTGCAAGCTCTCGGCGATGCGATGCGCGCGCGAGACGTTCTCGGTCCAAAGTGTTGCAGCGAGGCCATACGACGTGCCGTTGGCGATCGACAACGCCTCGGCCTCGTTTTGAAACGGAATGACGCTGACCACAGGGCCGAAGATCTCTTCTTGATTGACGCGCGTGTTCGGCGCCAGCCCGGCAATCACCGTCGGCTGCATGAACCAACCGCTGCGCACCCGTTCGGGAAGGTCGCTCGGCGGTTCGCCGCCACACAACACCTGTCCGCCTTCCTCACGCGCCAAGGCGATGTAGTCACGCACCTTCTGCCAATGCTCGCGCGAGACCAAGGCGCCTTGGTCGGTGCTGGGGTCGAGTGGGTCGCCGCAGCGCAGTTGCTTGGCGCCGGCCACGACTGCTTCCAACACTTGCTCGTAAATGCTCTGCTCGACCAGCAAGCGCGAGCCGGTCAAACAGACCTCTCCTTGATTGGTGAAGGCGGCGCGCACCGACATCGGGATCGCCTTTCCCAGATCGGCATCGGCGAAGATCAGGTTGGGGTTCTTGCCGCCGAGTTCGAGCGAGAGCTTCTTGAACATCGGCGCCGCGACGCGCGCGATCTCGCGTCCCGTCACGGTGCCGCCGGTGAAGCTGATCGTCGGAACGTCGGGATGCGCGACCAAGGCAGCGCCCGCATCGCGGCCGTAACCCTGAACCAGGTTCAACACACCGGGTGGCAGGCCTGCGTCGCTGCACAACTCAGCCAGGTGATGCGCCGTGCGCGGCGTCAGCTCCGACGGTTTGGCAACCACAGTGTTTCCGTACGCGAGCGCCGGGCCGAGCTTCCAAGTCAACAGATAAAGTGGCAAATTCCAGGGCGAGATCAACCCGCAGACGCCGCGCGGACGGCGCAACGTGTAGCTGAGGCCTATCGGATCGGTGGCGAAACTCTGACTCTCGCTGTGCAGAACGGCGGTCGCGAAGAAGCGGATGTTTTGCACCGCGCGCGGAATGTCCATGCTGCGTGAGAGAGCGAGTGGCTTGCCTTGATCGCGCGTTTCGGCTTCGGCCAACCGTTCGAGTTGCGCTTCGATAGTGTCGGCGAGCTTGATCAGAATGCGTGAGCGCTCCTCGGCTGCAGTGCCCGACCATTTCGGGAACGCGGCCTTGGCCGCAGCCACGGCACGATCGACATCGGCTGCGGTGCCGGCCGCACAGCGCGCGTACGCCTGGCCGGTCGCCGGTTCGTAGACGTCGAGGTAGCGCCCCTCAACCGGCGGAACGAACTTTCCATCGATGTAGTGATCGAACGTCATCGACGTGCTCATAGGCAACCGGTGCGGCCGCCATCGACCGGCAGGTTGATGCCGTTGACATACGCTGCAGCAGGGGAGGCCAAGAACGCTACCGCCGCGGCAACGTCCTGCGCGTCGCCGAATCGCCCGGCAGGAATCTCGCCGATCATCTCACGTTCGATTGCAGCGGCGTCGCGTTGCTCCTTTTCTGCGCGGGCCGCGATGATCGCTGCCAGTCGATCGGTGCGTGTCATACCAGGCAATACGTTGTTGACCGTGATCCCCATCGCGGCGACCTCTCCTGCCAACGTCTTGGCCCAACTCGCAACCGCTGCACGCACCGTATTGGAAACGCCAAGTCCTTTGAGCGGGCTCTTGACCGAAGTCGAAATGATGTTGATGACGCGGCCGTAGTGGGCGGCTTGCATTCCCGGCAGCAGCAAACGCGTCACCGCTTGCGCCGTCAACAGGTGCGCGGTGAACGCCGCCAAGAACGCATCGGAGGTGGCGGCGGTGATCGGTCCGCCCGGAGGTCCACCGGTGTTGTTGACGAGCACGTGAATCGGTCCGTGTGTCGCCAGATTTTCCGCCACCCTCTGCGCCATCACGTCGGGTTGTGCGGCATCGGCCGCGATCGCACCGTGCGGTCCAGGACTCGAGGCCGTGAGTGCCGCCAGCGTTTCATCGAGCTTTCCGCGATCGCGCGCGACCACGGTGACCTGCGCGTTCAGGCGGGCCAACGCCTCGGCAGTCGCGCGCCCGATGCCGCGAGTGCCGCCGCAGACCAGCGCGCGCCGTCCGTGTAAAGAAGTATTCACAAGATCCCTCGAAGGATTGACCGCGCGGCAGCGTAACGGTAGGTTCAGCCCCGATCAACCTCTCATGCCCTCCCTGGAGATCTTTGTGACCTGCCCCGCGACGCTTCGCAGCAGCTTGTTAGTGTGCCTTGCGCTGAGTTTCAACGGCGCCTGGGCCGAGGGCGGCGCCAAGCCGTCGCCGGAGATCGCACCCACGACGGCGGCTCAATTGATTACCGCAATCAAAGCACCCGGCGCCAAGGCGACATTGGTCAACGTGTGGGCCTCGTTCTGCGTTCCGTGCCGACATGAGTTTCCATCGATGCTCAAGGTCTGGCGCGAGTACAAGGACAAGGGGCTCCGATTGATCCTGGTCTCCACCGACCTGCGGTCCGACATTCCGGCTGCCAAGAAGTACCTTGCGCAACAAGGGATCGACTTCACGACCTTCGTGAAGGATCAACCTGACATGCAGTTCATCAACGCGCTTCACGAGCCGTGGACCGGCTCGATACCGGCAACATTGGTCTATGACGCTCGCGGCAACCTCGTCACATTTTGGGAAGGCGAGGGGAGCGAGCAAGAGTTTCGAGACGCCGTCCGCCAGGTGCTGGACGCCAAGGAGACGAAGTAAATGAAGAGACTGAAGACGCTGCTCGTCGTTACCGCGTTGGCCGGCATCGCGGGTGCCATCGCAGGCGACATGATGACCAAGGGTGCGCTCGCGATCGGTAGCACCGCCCCGATGGCCGATACCAAACTCAAGAACGTCGACGGCAACATGCTCTCGATCGCTGACGCCAAAGGCACCAAGGGAACGTTGGTGATGTTCAGCTGCAACCACTGCCCGTTCGTGATCGCCTGGGAAGATCGCATCGTGGCACTCGGCAACGCGGCCCAAGCGGCCGGCGTCGGCGTCATCCAGATCAACTCGAACGATCCGTCGGCGCACGCCGAAGATGGTTTCGATGAGATGGTCACGCGCGCGAAGGAGAAGGGGATGAAGTTCCCGTACGTGGTCGACGGCACCTCCGGCATTGCCAAGGCGTTCGGCGCCACGCGCACTCCCGAGGCATTCCTGTTCGATGCCGACGGCAAGCTGGTCTATCACGGCACGATCGACGACAACGTGCAGGATGCGGCCGCAGTCAAGGAGACCTACCTCAAGAACGCGATCGATGCCGTCGCGTCGGGCAAAGCTCCGGCGGTGAAGGAAACCAAGGCGATCGGTTGCGGGATCAAGTTCCGTAGCTGATCGACAGCGATTTCTCCTCGATCGAGGGCGGCCCACGGGCCGCCCTTTCTCCATGCGGAGGGTACCGAATCACCGAAGGTTCTCGGCGCCATCATCGATTCCGAGATAGGTTCGCGAGTGCAATCTGTTTCTCGCCAAGAACTGCTTGCCTTCCCCTGCGATCCACCGTACAACTGCGTCCGCTATGAAAACGACCGCCTGCCATCTACCCCGTGCGACCCGCCGTAATACCGGTTGGTGGTGGTGCGCTTCCATGTCGGAGGTGGGGCAGGCCGCTTAGGCTTACCAGCAACGAGTACTTGCAACCCACCTCCCGCGCGGAGGTGGGTTTTTTGTTTTTCAGTTCGCGATCATTCGCAGGATGCCTCGCCGCGGCGTGGCACCCTTGACCGCTGACCCGCCGGACCGGTTCCCCCCGACCGGTCCGGCGGGAAAGAAAGAGGACCGGATGCACGATGCGTTCGACATCCCCGCCGACCTGGACACACCGGTCTCGGCGTATCTCAAACTTGCGCCGCTGTCGCCGCGATTCCTGCTGGAGTCGGTCGAAGGAGGCGAGCGCCTGGGCCGCTATTCATTCATTGGGTTCGGCGAGGGACGCGAACTGGTGATCGGCGCCGATGCAGAGCGCGTCGACGGGCCCGCACTGTTGGATCATTTGCGTCGCGAACTCGAGGCGGCACCCAAGCCCGCGCCTGCTCGCGGGCTCCCGTTGCCTGGTGGTTTGGTTGGCGCCGCCGGCTTCGATCTGATTCGCCGTTTCGAACGTCTCCCGTCACGAGCAACCGCACGCACCGATGAGCCGGAAGCGCTGTTCTTCTCGCCGCGCACGGTGCTGGTGTTCGATCATCTGTCGCGTCGCGCCGCGCTGTTGCACGACGGCACCGACGGCGAGCGCGAGGGGCTCGAGCGCGAGGTGCGGCGCGTCCTGGCGGGGCCGTTGCCGCCACGCGAAACGAGACTGGCGCACGCGACGCCGGTACCGTCGCTGCAGCGCAGCGAGTACCTCGATGCGGTCCGCGACGTGCAGCAGGCGATCGGTCGCGGCGATGTCTATCAACTCGTGCTCGCGATTCGTTTCGCGGCCGCTTGTCACGGCGATCCGTTCCAGGTCTATCGCGCGCTGCGCTTGTTAAATCCGTCGCCGTACATGTACTTCCTCGATATTGCCGGTACACAGATCGTCGGTTCCTCCCCCGAAGCACTGGTGAAGCTCTCCGGCCGTGAAGCGTCATTGCGCCCGATCGCCGGCACGCGTCGCCGCGGCCGCGATGAAGACGATGACCTCGTTCTCGAGCGCGAGTTGTTGGCCGATCCGAAGGAGGCGGCCGAGCACGTGATGTTGGTCGATTTGGCGCGCAACGATCTGGGGCGCGTAGCGACCGCCGGGAGCGTCGAAGTGCATCCCTCGCGCGCGATCGAGCGGTACAGCCACGTGATGCACTTGGTGAGCGGCGTGCGCGGGGTGCTGGCGCCTGGGTACGACGCGTTCGATCTGTTTGCCGCCGCGTTCCCAGCCGGCACGGTGAGCGGTGCACCCAAGATCCGCGCCATGGAGCTGATCGATCAACTCGAGCCGGTCCGCCGCGGGTTCTACG
>CAZAHQ010000016.1:0-1650 GCA_964484415.1 uncultured Acidobacteriota bacterium
TACGCCACCCAACTCGCCGTTGCCGAGGGCCCAGCACTCGATCCGACGTAGACGAACGCCGCACCCTCGACGGCTTGTGTGTTGGTGTAGTTGTGGGCACCAACCGCGATATCGAGGTAGCCATCGGCATTGAGATCGCCCGCGCCAGCAACCGCATTCCCAAACTCGGCGGTGTCCTGATTCGACTGCGCGCTCCACAGTGCTGTGCTCGAGAGACCGGCGGGACCACCGGCGAACAGATACGCGGCCCCTTCGTCGACCTCGCCATCGTCGTACTGCGGCGCGCTGATCAACACATCGCTCTTGCCATCGCCGTTGACATCGGCAGCATTCGCCACCGCAGCGCCGAAGTGAGCGCCCGATTGACCTCCGGCTTTGATCCAGTTGGCGTTGGCCGGTGTACCGCTCGGCCGCGATCCACCGTCCAGACCGGCCGCGGACCCGTAGTAGACGAACGCCGCGCCTTCATCAGGAAGCGTGACGTCGTACTGCCGCGCGCCAATCAGGATGTCGGAGTAGCCGTCGCCGTTGACGTCACCGGCCGACGAGACCGCCGATCCAAACAACGCCACGGCTTGGTTGGCTTCGGCCGTCCAGTTCGCGGTCGCAGTGAGGCCCGATGCGTCGCCGTAGTAAACGAACACACGTCCTTCGTCCGTCTGTCCCGCGTCGTACCGTTCTGCACCAACGATCAGATCATCGTATCCATCTCCATTGACATCTCCGGCGCTTGCGACCGACACGCCGAATCGTGCCAGGACCTGGTCGCTCTGCCCGGTCCAGGCCGGGCTGGTCAACAACGGATCGACCACGATGGGATAGCTCGCCGTGCTGTCGTCGATGACGATCCGAATGCCGCCACCGGATTCACCGCTGAAGAGCTCGAAGTGAGCGCGGAGGTGCTGCTGCGCGCTGTCGACCACGTCGAGCGCCGCGTAATGAAGCACCCGCCGCCCACTGCCGTCGGAGAAATCGATCGACAGACGATCGGCGCTGAGCGCTGGGATGAGCGAGCTTTCGAACCCGAATTCGACTCGTAGCGGATGACGCGACTCGTCGCTGCACTCTGCGGGGCGTGATTCGATCGTGATCCCTTGCTCCAGACCGCGTGTGTCGTTGACGTACCACTCAGTCACACCCGCGCGTTGCAGCTCCACACGCTGACCGTCGACATGAAGCGTGTTGGCGGATGGCACGGCCGGGGATGCGACGGAAGCGAGGCGATCGCTTTGACAACGCTCGATCGACAAAAGGCGCGCTCCCCAGGCCCACGCCGGGAGGCCAGCCTCTCTTGGGACCAGTCTCACGCCCTCGGTGTTGAAGTAGCTACGAAACCCGTGCGCGCGATTCGGCGCCTGCCACGTTGATTGCGTACTCGCATCGGGCACCGACCGTTCCGGCACGACCGAGTACTCCTGACGATCGAGCCTGCGCGTGACTTCGGTCTGCCATGCCGCATCGATTGCGGCGCCCGGCGTCGCTGGCAAGGTGGTCCTTCCGCTGCCTGCCGCAACGACAACACTGAAGGACAATGCACACACGACGAGCGCGCTGCCAATCCCGAACGTTGAGCGATGCATCATTGGCCCCCCAACGATGTGGCGCCGCTGCCGCGGACGAACCGCTCGTACCGCACCCAGCGACACGCCT
>CAZAHQ010000016.1:1750-19549 GCA_964484415.1 uncultured Acidobacteriota bacterium
GATGTGGCGCCGCTGCCGCGGACGAACCGCTCGTACCGCACCCAGCGACACGCCTGACCTGCGGGGCCTTCTCGATCGAGCACCACCGTCGCAGCCGCCACTTGTGATCGGCCGCGCGGACAATGCGCTATCCGCCCCTGCTCAGGCGCGCAGCATAGGAGAGTCGTTGTTGTGGCTAGGGATGCGAAATATCAAGCGGCTCACCCAAGCTCGCTCGGCTTCTGTCTCGCCTTCGCAACCGGCATCAACCCTGCGAAAGGGCCGCATTGGGCGGCACCATAACGCCTCGCAGACCACAGGGGCGCGAAGCGCCCGCCGTGATCTGCGAGATTTCATCCAGTCGTCTACGACCCCAGCCCAGAGCTACTTCTTGCACACGTCATTCGGCGGGCAGTCGTTGTCCTTCAGGCACTTGCAGAAGTCGGTGATGATGTCGTTGTACTTGTCGAGCGCGGTGTCGGTGCAGGCACCGGCCGCAATTCCGTATGCAGCGACCGCGCCACCGGCCGCGGTCCACGGTCCGCCAAGCGCGCCGAGCAATCCGCCGACCACGCCGCCAGCCGCCGCCCACTTCAAGCAACTCTTCAGGTCACGCTTCATTCGATCGATGTCACGATTCGCGACGTCGTAGCAGTCCTGGCAGGCATCGCCCTCTTCCGCCGCGGGAGCGAGTTGCTGCTCCGTGCTGCGCAGCAGATCGAGCACTGCGGGGCTCAGTCCGGATCCTGGTGAAAGGCTGTTTGTGCCGGCGAGCGCTCCGAACGGATAGAGAGCGCCCAGCGGCAGGATCGAACGCAGCTTCTGCGTCGGATCGGCAAGATAGGTCGCGGTGGTTGCTAGGATGCCAGTGGTCTCCGTGCCAAGGCGCGTGGAGATCGTGCCGGTCAGCCACACGAACTGGATGTCGAAAAGCTTGCCAGAGACCGGATCGGCGTAGCCGGGTATGAACTCACTCTCCTGGATGCTCGCCACATTCAGCGTGTACGGCTTGAGTGTCAGGCCGCTCACGCCCCTGTAGGTCGAGCCCGCAGTAGTTGGCGTCGTGTCGATGAACATCCCGGGCCAGGAGGCGTCGGCAAATAGATGAAAGCCAACGTTGTCCAGCCATGCCAGGTACTGGGCCTTGGTTGGAATGCTGAATGGCTCCAAGTACGGTTTCGGCGTGACCGGGCTTGCGGCGCCTGCTTGTGCTGGCGGCGGGGCCAGCGGTGAGTCCAGCGCTGCAACCGCGTCGGTCTTCTTTTGCGCCTTCTTGGTGCAGTCGGAGAGTTTGTCCGTGCTCCCCTCGTCGTAGGTGCACTCGATACCGTTGAGTCGAGCGCAGTCGAAGTTGGGTTCCCAAGCGTAGGTTTGGGTTTCGTTGTGGCAGGTGCACGAGCAAACGATCTCATGTGTCGGGTCGAACGCGGTTGGATCGACAGTAGCCTCGCGCGCCAAAAGCGGAGAGATGAACATCGAGAACGCAGTTGCCATCGAGACGAAGATCCGATTGAGACGGGTGAATTTGAACATGGTCGGCTCCTTTGCAGGGCGATGCCGGTGGCACCGTCCCTTCCGGTGAGGGTTCTTGCACTCGATTCAGATCGTTGGAGTCCAGTCCACAAGCGTGGCGCGCGCTCACAACACCGGCGAACTGGAAAACAACGAGATCTGCTGTCGGGTGCAAGGGAGTCAACGGGCACAGCAATTCACGCGCGTGCGTGGAGATTTGTTTTTGTCGATGCCGTTGGATGAACGCGCGCGCTATCGGCCATTGCGAGCGCTCGTCGTTCCCCGCTACGGACGCTTGATAAACGCCACCCGCTCGTGGCCGTAGTCGAACACGATCACGAACGGCTTCAAGAGTGGAACGCCGATGTAGCCATCGCGATGTGTCGCCGCGCTGGCGCCTTTGGCCTCGGTAATGAACGTCGCGGTGATCTCCCTCTGTCGCATGCCGCCAAACTCGAGCCACGCCAGCACGCCCGACTGCGCCGCGACGAAACCGCCAACGCCGCCGGTCTGCGCCTTGCTCGTTTCACGCCCTTCCAGCAGCGACCACTTGCGAACCGCCGCCTCATAGAACGTGACCGGGCTATTGGCACCGAGGTCGAGCTTGAACAGCCCGTCGTGATCTTCGAACCGTGCCGTGACCGCCGGAATCCGATCGTCGAGTGCAAGCGGTGACCAGCCGCCCGCGGCAAGCACGTAGGTTGCGGGATCGCGCAACGCGATTCGGGGCGCCTGTAGGTCGATCTCCGCGATCGACTGCGACAGCACGCCGAAGCCGATGATCCCGACGATCTCCTCGCCCAAGTACTGCTTCAAGAAGCTCAGGTCGGTGGTCATCAGCGGGTGATCGTGGAATGTTGCCGGGCCGAGCGTAAGTGTGTCGGCGCGAAAGACAGGTGATTGCTTTGTACCGCCGACACCGGCTGCGCTGACCGACCCGGCTGGTTTCAAACCGAACTGCGCGACATGTGGCGTGGACACCACACAGATACCGGCCCCTGAGTCGAAGATGAAGGCGCCGGCGCTGTGACCGTTGATCGTGGGGTGCACGAGCAGTTGGCCGGTCTTGGAGCGAACCACCGACAACTGAGGTGAAACGCTCGGATCGAAACTCGCCGGTCCTTGTGCGAGCACGGCGGCGGGATCGTTGTCCTGGGGTGCAACGGCAGCCTCGACGGCCCCCGGTTTGGCGGCCGGTTCGGGTTTGATCTCTGCGCTGTTGCTCGCACCGGGAGCCGGTTTGGCGATTGGCTTGGTCTTGGGCAGAGCGCTCGAACCAGCCTCCTCGCTCAGCGCGTGCGTACCCAACAGAGCACAAGCGACTGCGATCGCGATGACGCCGTGGTGTCGGATCGGCGCTCGCGCTCCCGCCCGTGCGGTGAGGACCGGTTTGCCTAGCGTCGCCGTGATCGTGGTGTGTCTGGTCATGCTCCAGCTCCTTGACTGATTTTCGCGTCGGCGTTGCAAAAAAGAACCGCGACATGATGCCTGCAAAATCGGTCCTTGTATCCAACTCGCCGAGCCCGGCCGGGGATTTCTGCCAAGAACCTGCGCGCGGCACCGGCCAGACCCAACCCAGATCAAGCGTCGGCAGCCATCCCCCCGCGTAGAGTCCGGCCAACGACAGACGTCTCGAGGTGGCGGATGACTCATATCGATCGACGTGGCTTTCTATATCGCTCCGCACTCGCATCGGCCGGCACCCTGGCCGCGTCGCGCCTCGGTCTCTCGAGCGATAGCCCACTCACGATGCCGCGTGTCGTGCATGTTCACCACGGCCGGGCGGCGCGTTGGCCGCGAGTCAGTGGTTACTATCGCGACTTCGTCGATCAGGCGGCGGTCAGCGCAGCGCTCGATCAGGCGGTGGCGCAACTCAAAGGCACGGGGATCGATCAAGCGTGGCGGCAGGTCTTCCCGCTCGCTGACGCCTCCACGCGCAAACTCTCGATCAAGATCAGCCTCAACAACTCCACCGATGCCGTGATCGGCGCGGGCAACGACATCGACGCAGTACCTGAACCGGCGATCGCGGTGATGCAAGGGTTCGTGCGCGCGGGCGGCCTGTCGAGCAACGTCAACATCTACGACGGAACCGACACGACCCCCACGCGTTACATCGCGACCTGGTTCAAGGACAAGGTGCGCGCGGTGTTCCCCGATGCACTGTTCAACGCACCGTGGAGCGTGCCGCCCGGGTGCGATGCTCGCAAGTGCGTTTCCTGGGACGCGGGCTGGGGTGTCAATCGGCCGGTCGATACGGCGATCAAAGGCGCGGTGCTCAACGCCGACTACGTCGTCAACATCCCGATCGTCAAGCGACATGGGCAAGCCAACGTGTCGCTCGGATTCAAGAATCACTTCGGCTCGATCAGTCGCTGCGATAACCTGCACTCGTACGTCTTCAACGACACACCCGCTGGCTCTGTGCTCGCCGACATCATGGGGAGCCCTATCGTCGCTGGCGATCCAACGATCACGCCGCTGTATCGCAAGACGGTGTTGACGGTCGGCGACATGCTATTCGGCCAACCGTGTCGCAACTGGGGAGCGACGCCGCGGCCGTGGGCGTTGTTCGGCAACGAGTGGCCCAACTCGCTGATCGTCTCCGACGACGTCGTGGCGGCCGACTCCGTGATGTTCGACCTGCTCGATGCGGAACCGGCCAGCGATGGCGGCTGCGGCAGCGTTCGCTCGTGGGCGCGGCGCTATCTGCAGATCGCCGAGAGTCGCGGCCAAGGGGTGCACGAACACGTCGTGCTTCCCGTCGGCCAGCGATTCAACCCCAGCAACATGGCGTACACGAAGCTCGATTATCGCTGGCTCGACGTCTGGTCCTCCGGTGCGGCGCTCACCGTCTCGCGAATGGCCAACGGCGCCGTGCTGCTCGAGTGGCAGCACTACTTTCCCGGCCTGTGCCAGGTCCATCGCGCCTCACGCCCCGACCTCAGCGACGAGCTGATCATCGGCACCACCCCCGCCGGCAAGTACATCGACCCCAACCCACCCAACCCCGCCTACTACTGGATCCGCTTCATCGGCTGATTCGGCGACTCATTCGGGGACGTCAAAATACGGGGACGTCATACCTATTTCCATGTCGCGCTGTCGCTGCGGTCGCCGCGGAAATAGGTATGACGTCCCCGTATTTTTTACGTCCCCGTATTTCCCGAATTTCTAGGGGGTGATGCCGACTCGATCGCTCCAGGAGGCGAGGGAGAGCAGAGCCCAGAGCGTGCCGTCACGGGGACCGCGGAAGAAATCGGGCTCGTGATCGAGCCACCGGCGAAGGCCGGGGAGCGCGCGATGGATGACGGTGGAGTCTTGCAACGGTGCCAGCACTGAGTTTCGATCGATGTCGAGCAACTGTCGCAGCGCGCCGTAGGGAAAACTCCGCTTGTGCCGGCGCACGATCGACTCGTCCAGGCGCGGCTTGGCCCATCGTCGCAGTTCCTTCTTGGTGTTGGTGTACCCGGGCAGGCGCCCAACGCGCGCCGTGGACGGCGCCGCCAACGAGAACTCGACCAGGTCGCGATCCAAAAACGGCATCCGCCCCTCGACCGAGTGCGCCATCGCCACAGAATCGACGAACGACAAGATGTTCTCTCCCAGGAAACCGCGCAGCAACACGCGCTGCATCCGCTCCAGGTCGTTGTTCTCGTCAGCGCACTCTTGGTAGAACCGATCGACCGGCGCGAGGTAGCGCGCCCGCGACGACAGATCGCCGGAGAGCGCGAGCACGTCATCGATCGACAGTGGTTGGTGCACGATGAAGTGCGCGGCCGCCGGCACCAGGCGCGCGCTGGACCGCGCCAGTGCTGCGCGACGCTCCGCCACCGAGCCCGCCCCATACGAGTAACGCTCGTAGATGCCGTTTCCGAGCCGCGAACTGACACGCGCCAGGTAACGCAGCATCGACAATCGAAACCGATCTTGGCTGAGGCGATAGCCACCGCAGACCTCATCGCCGCCATGTCCCGCCAGCAACACCGTGGCCGATTTGCTGGCCTCACGCAGCAGCAGCCAGGTCGCCAACAGCGCTCCATCGCCAACCGGCTCGGTCACGCTGCCAAGTGCTTCATGCATGAGACGAGAACGAGCCGCTCGCGACGCTTCCACGATCTGGATCGGGCCTTCCTGGTGAACGTGAACCTCCTCGGCCGTGCCCATCTCGGCCCGGAAGGTGTATTGCCGCGTGGCGCAACCGGTGCCGCGCAGCGCATGTGTGATCGCGTTGCTGTCGATTCCATCACTGATCAATAGCCCAACCGGAACATCGGCGATCGTGCAGCGGTTGACGGCCCGGGTCAGCAGCCGATCGAATTCCGCCGCGCGAGGCGCACCACGGAGCGGCCTCGACCCGTTTTGCTCCGAGCCGAAGCGAGGCTGCCACCACGGTTCTACCTGAGCTTGGTTTGCATCCGTGACGAGCAGATATCCAGGCGGTAGTTTCTGGACGTGGCGCATGATGCTGCGCGGGCTGCAGACGTAGCGAAGCGTGACCAACTCCTCCACGGCTATCGGATCGAACTCGCGCGCAACCCACGGTGCTTGCAGCACCGCTTCGATCGTCGACCCGAAGGTCAGTCCTTCCGTCGACTGGTGGTAGAACAACGGCCGTTCACCGAGCCGATCGCGAACCAACCAAAGCCGATGCTCGAGCGAGTCATACATCGCGATCGCGAACGGGCCGACCAGGCTCTCCAACGTCTTGCGGCCGAATCGCTCCCACCCGATCAGCAGTATTTCGGTGTCGCTGGACGAACGCAGCGTGCGGCGATCGATCTGCCACTCCTCGCACAATTCACGATGATTCAGAATCTCACCGTTGAAGCTGACCACGAAGCGGCCGTTGGGCGAGACCATCGGTTGGGCCCCCGCCGTTGACCGATCGATGATCGAGAGTCGGCGATGCGCCAAGATCAGATGCGGGTCAGTCCATATCCCCTTGCCATCGGGACCGCGCTGTCGCATCACCTCGAGCATACGATCGGCCGCTGCCCGCCGTGCTTCGGGCTCAGCGCTTCCAAAGATCCCCGCGATTCCGCACACGATCAGTTCCTCATCGTGGCGCAATGAGTTCGCGTGGTACTCGGCGCGTACGACACGTGCTGTCTGTCTCTCAGAATGCGGCTCCTTGGCGCTCGAGCCGGCAGTCTAACCTGGTGCCGCTGGTTTCGGCGTTGACAGACGCCTGACTGCGGCCTGAGGCCCCACCCTGCGCAATTCCTTCGCGCGCAATCTGCTCTTCCACGAATTTCACAGCCTCAGTCAGGCTAGACTCTCGATCGGTGCTGCCGCGATTCCGCCTGCTACTGTGCCTGATCGTGCTCGCCTCATTCGGGGCGATCGGGCCATTGCGGGCCGGCATCGAGCCGGGCGCGCCGCTTACATTACTGCTAGAGATGCTGCAACGGCGCGGTCTGTCGGTCGTCTACAGCAGCCAACTCGTGCACGACGATATGAAGGTCACAACGCGGATCGAGGGTGAGCCGACCATCGAGCAGGTACGACTCGAGCTCGAGCGGCACGGCTTGCAGTTGGTCGAGCTCAGCGCCGGTGTCTTCTCGGTCAGCGCGGCGCCTGTCAGTCGGTTTTCGGTTCACGGTCGAGTGCTCTCGGCCACCGATGGTCAGCCGATCGCCGGGGCCACAATCACGCTGAAAGGGCCCAAACCGCGTACGACGACAACCGACGAGCGCGGCGCGTTCGTGGTCGATCAACTCACCGCCGGTCGACAGCGCTTGACGATCGAGGCGCCGCACACGCGGACCTACGAAGGGACCGTCGATCTGGGTGCGGTGGGGCAACCAGTCGTTACGCTCGAGGTTCGACTCGGCCCCGCCACAGAGTGGCTCGACGAAGTCGACGTCTCCCCCGATCGCTATGATCTGGCGGCGAATGATCCGGACCAGTCTCGTCGTATCGACTCGAGTCAACTCGCCGAGCGGCCGCTGCGCTTGGGCGACACGTTCTCGGCGATCGATGCCTTGCCAGGCGTTGCGATCGGCTCCGAGGAAGCAGCGCCGCACATTCGCGGCTCGCTGGAGCGCGATGTCGCGGTGATCGTCGACGGGCTCGAACTGTACGAGCCGTATCACTTCTCCGAGTTTCGAAGCCCGGCCTCCTTGATCGATCCCGAGGCGATCAGCGATGTCGAAGTTCATACCGGGGGCATGCCGGTGCAATTCGGCGATCGATTCGGCGGCGTGGTGCAGATCGAAACGCCCGGATCGCCGCGCGAACAGCACGGCGCGGTGGCGCTTGGCACCACGAATGCACGGTTGTCGTTTCAGGGCCCGCTTGGCGCGTCGACGTTCGGCTCGATCACCGCGCGCGCATGGTCCCCCAATCTCGCCTTCAGAACGGTCGATGTCGGCGACGAGGACGTCAACCCGCGACTCTACGATCTGTTCGGGAAACTGCAGTGGACGCTCTCGCCTCGCACGATCCTGAGCGCTCACGCAATCGGAGCCGCCGATCGAATCGAGTTCACGGCTCGCGAAAAGGACTCATCGGCCCACGCCACCGAGCGCAATCGATTCGCGTGGCTGCGCGCACAACATCGTTCCGACAACGGTTCCGAGTCGGAGACGGTGTTCGGGATCGGGCGCGTCGATCGCGTCCGGCGCGGCGATTTTCGAAGCGAAAGCGGCGAGCAGGCCGAGACCGAGGATTTTCGCGCCGTCCAATCGCTCACCTTGACCCAACATTGGATCCATCCGCTTGGCGACACTCATCAACTCAGTGCCGGTGTCGACCTGCGTCACCTCTCCGCTCGCTATGACTATCGCTCCCTGCGCACCAACGCCGCCGGTGAGGCGACGCGCATGGTGGCGCTCGAACCAGAGGGGAACTCGGCCGGCGTCTACCTTGCCGATCGGTTTCGACTCGGCGCGCGTGTCGTCGCGCAGCTCGGTCTACGATGGGATCGGCAGGGCCACGTCGACGATTCTCAACTCAGCCCTCGCCTACACCTGTCCTGGCGACTGAACTCTGGCGGCGTGTGGCGTGCGGCGCTCGGGCGCTATGTGCAATCGCAGCGGATCCACGAACTCGAAGTCGAAGATGGCGTGCAGAAGTTCCAGCCGGCGCAACGCTCCGATCAGTTGAGCGTCGCTTGGGAGCGACGCAGCGCGCACGGCTGGGAAACGCGCGTCGGACTGTATGCGCGCCGCTTGAGCAGCCTGCGACCACGCTTCGAGAACCTGTTCAACGTGATCGAACTGCTACCCGAGGCCGAACGCGATCGCGTCCGGATCGATGCGCCGCGTGCGCGCGCCCATGGTCTGGAGTTCAGTCTCGAGTCTCCGGTCGGAGAATCTCGTTTATCCGGCGGGATCGTCTACAGCTACTCCTTCGCCGAAGACCGTGATCAAGGGCGATGGGTGCCGCGCAGTTGGGACCAACGCCATGCGCTCTCGGGACACCTCACGCTGCAGCTCGGAAGCCAATGGCGTGCATCGCTGGCCGCCTTCGCGCACTCCGGTTGGCCGATCACGCCACCCGAAGTCGCACGCGACCTCGGTGGCGTTGCGGGAGACGCGCACACCGTCTCCAGCGCGCTCCGAAACAGTGAGCGACTTCCCGACTACTTCCGGCTCGACGCTCGGCTGTCGTATCTCAAGAGTTGGCAGCGCTCCTCATTCGGCCTCGATCTGAGTTTTATCAACCTGACCGATCGCAAGAACATCTGTTGCCTCGATGTGATCGTTCTCGAGGGTCTGCCACTGCGAGTCGAGCAAAACACCTGGACGCGCATCGCCCCGACACTCACGCTGCTGTATCGGTTCTAGTAGACCCCGCACAGCTCTAGTGCTTCGGGTCACCCGCACCGTCGGAGCGCCGATCGAACATCCCGTACTCGACCAGCTCCATCTCATCGTCTTTGATCATGCCGACACCCGGAGCGAAGAACTTGATGCTCTTCCCCGGCTCGAGATCGCTGGATTCGTGCAGCTCCAGCACCTGCTCGAAGGAGCCGGCCTTGACCTTCATTCGCTCGACGAACTGACTGACCTTGGCGCGATCCATCGCGACACCGGGGGCAATCTCTTGGTAGAAATGCGAACCGAGTAGAGGACTCCCCGGCAGCAACACACCTTGATGCGCACCGGCAACACCGGCTCGCCATGAGCCTTCGTGATTGACGATCTTCCCGCTCCGGTAGTTGTCGACATCCTCACCGAAGTAGTAAAGATCGCTGGTCTGCCCGCACAGTGCGAAGTAATTGCGCGAGACTTCGGCCAGCTCGCCACCTGCCCATTCGCGCTCTTCGACAATGCGGGTCTCGACACCGTTGACCGTCAGCGTCTCGGACAAGACGCTGATCACCAGCCGGACACTGGCGTCATCTTCCTTCCCTTCGTAGATGAGTTGGTACCCTGGATCGAGTCGAAAGAACGAGTTCGATCCGGCGCTCGAAAAGCGGCATGCAGTCGGGAAGAACTGCTTGGTGTACGTGGGCCCATGCTCGCCTGGCTTGGCCGCCTTCTCATGTTTTTTGGCGGCGATGGCCGCGGATACCGTGGACAGGAGAAGTAACACCAGCACCAGCCTTGCGACAACGCGATTGCGTCTCAACATCGGTCCCGCCTTTCGTCGTGGACGCGCAATCAGGCGTCTCACGGTGTGTCGACACACGGCGCCAGCGCTACTGTGCCGACCTGGAAACGTGAATTTCTCCCTCACGCTCGCTGATCCGCAGGGTGGTCGTAGCAATCACGGCATCGATCGCCGCCCGCGGATGAAGTTGCTCGATGGAGCCATGCAGCACCGTACTCTCCGCCAGATTGAACGCCGTGGGGTCGGCGTACGACAACCGCAATCCCGACTCACGCGTCGACCACTCCAAGAAGCGGGCCAGCGTTGCGCCCTCGAGTTTGAAGGGCTGCGCCAGCGCCAGACTCCAATCCCACTCTTGGCTGGTCGGCTCGATCGCCGACATCTCCGGTGCCGCTCCGACGGCCAAGATCAACTGCGCGCCGTGCTCCACATCGCGTGCGCTCGCAGCCTCCCCGACGCGAACGCGCCCTTCGCGCACGCGAACGCGGATCGTCGCGGCGTCGAGCAGCAGTTCGAACTGCGTTCCGATGTCCTCCACCGTGCCAAACGGTGTCAGAACCGAGATCTGCCGAGAGTGCGCAGGAGACGCGGCAAGCCCGGTGTCGATGTAGACCCGCCCGCGCTCGAGGCGAACCTGGCGCTCATCGAGAACCTCCACTGCGGTGTCGCCCGCCATCCGCACAACCACACCGGAACTCATCTCGAAGGCCGCGCCACCGTCGGACGCACTCTCGACCGGCGTGCCGGGGAGAAGCGCTGCACCCGAAGCCAGCGGCGCATGATCGGCACCGAGCACCCGTCCGTGCGCCACGACCAACCTCGCCGCCGGCGGGAGCGTCGGTTGCACGATCGATCGCCACAACCCGAATGCAACCAGCGACAACACGGCGGCGACGGCGACACCGACCATCCAGCGGCGGCGACGCTGCGGTTGCGCTCCTAGACCGGCGCGCCATTCGGCACGCAGTCGTTGTTCAACGCGCGCGCGGCGCTCCGGATCGATCGTGGGGCGCAGACCCGCTTCGCGGATCATCGAGCCGATTGCGTCGGTCGACTCATCGTGACCGGCTGCTTCGTCGTTGCCGTTGTGATCTTTCATCGCCTGATGCCGTCCGTGGTTTCGCGACCCCGTGTCAGCGTTTCATAGTGCGTACGGAAAGCCTCTCGAGCTCGCGTCAAGAGCGACTCCGCTGCCTTGAAACCAACACCCAACCGCTCGGCGATCTGATTGACCGAGATCCCGTCGGTGTATTTCCACTGCAAGCAATCGGCGTAGCGCGAGGGGAGCAGGTCGAGCACCTCGTGCACGGTCTGGGCCAGATCCTGCTGCATCGTCGCCCTCCGCGGGTCGGTCTCACGGCTCTGCTTCTCGATCGCCGCGAGCACCTCCGGATTGTCGTCGTTGAGTGGTACCAATCGGTTGGGCGTCGCATGACGGCGATGCCAACGACTGATCTCATGACGGCAGAACGTGCACATCCAAGAAAACAGACTCGACTCCGCTCGGAACGTCGCGATCTTGCCGAGCGCCTTGCTCAATGTCTCCTGAACCACATCCTCGGCAGCATCGTGATCGAACCCGAGGCGTGGCAGCGCAAACCGGAACAGTCGATCGAAGTGGTCGTCGAAGAACTGCTGAAAGCTCCGCTCGTCGCCGGCCAACAGGCCTTGGACCAACTTCCGATCCTCGAAATACGGCGGCTCCACTGAGCGTGCTCCGAGGCCATCCGGCCCTGATCCCGTGCAGTATGAGCCGTGACCCTACCGGGATCCTTCGCTCCTCGGGTCGATTTCAGGCCTCGATTTCGGTGGGCGCGCGGACCGTTCGAACCAAACTGGGCCGATCCGTTCCGCGCACCCGCCCCAGACACCTAGCGGATCGGAAGCTGCTGGCACTTCGGGTCTACGTTGCAGCCGGTCAAGAGCAGCGCGGTCCCTTCCTCCGGGTGAATCGAGAGGAACAGGCCGACACCAGGGGCGTAGTACTTCACCTCCAAGGCGCCCGGTTCATTTCGATTGGTGTTCTCGGTGACGACGCAGTCGTCGTGGCACATCAGCCTGGCCAGGGATCTTGGGACGAACTGGTCGAGCTCCTCGTCCTCGCCATAGCTGTAGTCGGTGCTCAGGATCTCGGCGAGATCCTCCGCATTCCCAAGCGCGAACTCTTCCAGATAGACCCGCCCCTCTTGGGGCGAACCGGGGAACTGTATTCCTGACTTGGCATTCTCACGGCCGACCTTGAACGACCCGTCGATGCGCGTCAGCTCGGGGCGCTGCGGCCGGTCGCCGTCGAACAGCTCGTAGTCTTTGACCTCTTCACCGCAGTACCAAACATCACCCGTGATCGCTACCGCGAGCCAATCGTCGGTCGCTTCTGCCACGAAACCGCCGGTGGAGACCAGGTCGCGCACCACGACACAGGTGACCTCGTCGACCAGCTTGGTTTCGTTGACGACCTCGACGGCGACGCTCTCGCCGCCGCCGTTGTACTCCCAGCGATTGCCGATCTTGATTGGGAAATACCGATTCACATAGGTTGGCGAGGCATAGTTCTGTTCGGTGAGAACCTCGTCGAAGTCGGGATCGTAACGAGCCTCGCCCAGATCGCGACAAGAATCACGGCGTACGTTGTACTTGTCCTGGCACAACTGCACCGCTTCCTGGCGCGCCGTATTGTTGTCGGCCTCGCATCGCCCGCGCTCCGGCGCGTCCGAGAAGTTCGTGCAGACCGCGACACCCTTCCAGTAATCGTCCTGCAGCTCGTAGCTGCAGGCTTTGAACATCGCTTCGGCGGTCGCCGTGCAATAGCGGCCCGCGGCCGCACTCTTCTGCGGGTTGACGGCCGCCATCGCCGTGGCGCCGAGCGCAAGGCTCAGCAAGAGCGGAGTCACACAATGGATGAAAGCACTGAGCTTTGATTCTTGTCTCCGACGCATCACCAGATCCTCCAGGGGCCAGGCGCCGGGCCCGCTTCGATTGAGGGCGCCTTCGCACTGTAGGAGCCGGCCAGCCCGCGAACTCCTTCGCATCCTCTGAAACGATCGACCTTCCACCGTGCACGGGGTGAGTCCTCGGACTTTTCTTGGATCACGAAACGATTCGCGAAGGATTTGCGGCGCGGCGGCACTCCTATCCGCTGCGGGACCTTTCCTCGCAGACATACCGACGACTCAGGGAGAAAGCTCATGAACGCCAGACCCAGGTTCGATACGAAATTCGCATTGCTGTTTCTGATGGCCGTTGCCGGCCTCTCGATCCCGCCGGCATCCGCCGCCGCGCCCGAGAGGTTTACTTCGGACTTCCGCCTGGCCCAGTGCGAAGGGTTTTCGACCGCAGGGCAGAATCCGTACTTTGTTCTCGAACCCGGATTTGAAACCGTCCTCGAGGGTCGCGAGAGCAAGGCTGACGTTTCGGTGACCGCCCTGGTAACCGAGGAAACATTCTTGGTCGACGGCGTGCTCACCCGCGTCCTGGTAGAAACCGAGACCGCCGACGGCGAACTCGTCGAGATCTCGCGCAACTACTTCGCGATCTGCAATCGCGACAACAGCGTTGTGTACTACGGCGAAGACGTCGACATCTACGAGCAGGGTGTCATCACCTCCCACGAGGGAAGTTGGCGCGCCGGCGCCGATGGGGCCAAGCCGGGCATCTTGATGCCGGGCACGCTGCTGGTCGGCTCACGTTACTTCCAGGAGATCGCAGAGACGAACAAGGCGCTCGATCGCGCTGAGGTAGTCAGCCTCACCGCGGTCGTCGAAACGCCTGCAGGTACCTTCGACAACTGCCTGAAGAGCCGCGAAACGACGCCGCTGAAGAAAGGCAAGTCCGAGATCAAGCACTACGCTCCTGGGATCGGCTTGATCCAAGACGGGCCATTGAAGTTGGTGTCGTTCAGCAGACGTTGAAACCTTCACGCGTGGGTCGCCAGAGATCGGTGGCGGCGCCAAGGGCTGAGTCCTCGGCGCCGCTACCGATCTCTGGCGGCGCCGTCCCACGGCCGATGTATCAAACCAGGCGGTATGGACCTCTTGCTGGAGCGAAGTCGTTCTTGGGCCGCAAGTCCAACAGAACGACTCGCCATCGGAAAGGGGTTCGACATGAAACGTCCAAATCTCCCGACTCTGTTCGCACTAGGACTCTGCGCTCTGGTCGCCATGACGCAGCGACCGTCGCACGCGTTCGACGATCGTCCACAAGCGCCCGGACCGCACTCACAAAGCGGAGAACCGACCCCCTCGGGCCTCCTCGACTTTCAACTGCGTTCTGTGCTGCGTGAGCAGGGGTTCACCGGCAGGGTCGGCGTATCGCTTCAACAAAGGCTTGGCCGGCCAATCGACCCGAAGCTTGCCGATCTGGGGCGCTTGCTGTTCTTCGACAAGTTCGGCGCGCTGCGCGGCGACAACACCTGTGCCGGATGTCACTCACCGTCACGTGCATTCGGCGACAGCCAGTCGATTGCGATTGGCGTGCAGAACAACAACCTCGTCGGCCCCGATCGCTACGGGCCGCGCAATCAACGGCGTAGCCCGAGCGTCATCAACACGGCGTTCTACCCTGCATTGATGTGGAACGGGAGGTTCTCGGCTCCGTCGGGTAATCCGTTTGACAACAGCCAGGGTTTTCTGTTCCCGTCGCCCGAGGGGACGACCAAGTTCCCTCCCCGCGACCCGAGCGTGACGCATCTACTCGTCGCGCAGGCCCACATTCCGCCGACCGAATTGGTCGAGGTCGCTGGCTTCACCGGCACGCGCGGAACGATCGGCCCCGAGTTCGATCAGTTCGACGATGGCGTCGGCGATCCTGTCCCTGCACCCGATGGCAGCGGCTTTCGCAACGAGCCGATCCGGCAGGCGGTGCTCACCAAGCTCAACGGATCGGCCGAATACCGCCGCCTGTTCAGCGAGCAGTTCTCTGAGGTTGCGGCCGGTGGACCGATCGACTTCACGATGTTCGGCCGGGCGGTTGCCGAGTTTGAATTCGCGATGACCTTCGCCGACGCGCCGATCGACCGCTTTGCGCGCGGCAACACCCGCGCGATGACCGCGGCGCAAAAACGGGGCGCGCTCTTGTTCTTCGGCAGCGCACAGTGCGTTCAGTGCCACAAAGTAGCCGGCCCCTCCAACGAGATGTTCAGTGACTTCCAAAACCATGTCGCCGGTGTGCCCCAGATTGCACCGTTCTTCGGCGAGGGGTTGAGCAACATGATCTACGACGGTCCGGGGCGCGATGAAGACTTCGGCCTCGAGCAGATCTCTGGAAACTCTGGCGATCGCTACAAGTTCCGCACCTCACCGTTGCGGAATGTCGCTCTGCAACCGGCGTTCTTTCACAACGGATCGTTCACCAAACTCGACGAGGCGATCGGCTATCACATGGACGCCGTGGGGTCCGCGCCGCCCTACGACGCCGCCCGCGCCGGGGTCGATGTCGATCTCACTCAACGTCTGGGGCCGAGCGCGCCGGTGCTCGAACGACTCGATCCCAAGCTCGCCACGCCGGTCCGATTGAGCGCCGCGGAGTTCGCCGATCTGGTAGCGTTCGTGCGCGATGGGCTACTGGACGATCGCGCGCGGAAGGAAAACCTCTGCCGGCTGATACCGGCGAAGCTACCCAGTGGCCTCACCTCGCTCGAGTTTGAAGAGTGCGCGGAAGCGTCTGAGTAGGAACCGTCGCACCAATCAAAGGCTGCCCGTCGCCATCGCGCGTCGGGTGGCCCGCGGCGATCGCGCCCGGCCACGATCGACTCACGGCATGCATCAGCCTGCGAGTTTGGCGCCTTCCGACTGGGAACCGGTCGAGTTTTCGTGACGGGGCTGAAGCAGAGAATCGAGCGAGGGCCGGGGGTCCAACAGGCTGGAACGGCCCGCAGCGGCCATCGCTCGTGCACTTCGAAAGCTACGGAAGGATCCAGCGGGTTCCGCGAAATTGTATCGACCAGCTGGATCTTTGTCGTCAGGCTTGCTGACGTGTCTTTTCCTCTTTCTTGGCCTGCTTGGCGAGACGCTTTTCTTTGAGCGTTTTCGTGGGTTCTTTCTTCGCCGTCTTCTTCACGTCTTTGCTCTTGCTCATAGCGTTCCTCCTTGCGCGCGACCGATCCCATCGCGTCGCGACTCTTACGTGGCGCGGGTAGCTTACTCCCCGAAGCTGGTTTGGTCACTGCGTAGGCCGCGCTCACGACAGAGTTCTCAGCTCCCGAGGGGGTCGTTTTGATCGACCCAAGACGACCCCTCGGCGTTGGCTGAGCGCAAGCCAAGTTCGAGACCAGGCAGCCCCTGCCCCGCCATGTATCATCTGCGCGGTTGTTGTCCGGAGGCGGGATGGACTCGGAATTCCAGCAAAAGCTCAGTGCCTTGAAGATCGACCGTGACGAGGATCGCCGCTCGGGCGGTGGCCGAGTGTGGATCGTGGTGGTGGTGCTGTTGATCGCGGCCGGTAGCGCCGTGGCGTGGTGGTTGCTCCACGAACGCGCTCAACCCGTTCGGACCGCGCAAGTGCAGGAAGTGGCCGCCACTGGCTCCGGCGCCGCATCGGTGCTCAACGCATCGGGGTACGTCACCGCGCGGCGCCAGGCCACCGTGTCGTCGAAGTTCACGGGCAAGGTCGTCGAGGTCTTGGTCGAAGAAGGGATGAAGGTCGAGAAGGGACAGGTTCTCGCGCGCCTCGACGATAGCCAAGAGCGGCTGAACTTGGGAATGTCGCGCGCGAATCTCGAGGCGGCGCAGTTCTCAGCGTCGGAGACCGAGGCGCGCCTGCGCGAAGCGAATGTCCGCAAGCAGCGCTTCGACGACTTGGTGGCCAAGGGGATCGCCTCGCGTTCCGACTGGGATGCCGTCGAGGCCGAGGTCGATGCACTTCAAGCGCGGCTGGAATCGCAGCGTCAGCAGATCAAGTCGTCCCAGCGCCAGGTCGGGATGGCGCAGCAGACACTCGACGACACGGTGATTCGTGCGCCGTTCAGCGGCGTGGCGATCTCGAAGAACGCACAACCGGGCGAGATCATCTCGCCCATGTCGGCGGGGGGTGGATTCACGCGCACCGGGATCTCGACCGTGGTCGACATGAGTTCCCTTGAAGTCGAGGTCGATGTCAACGAGGCGTACATCCAGCGCGTTCAGCCGGCGCAGAAGGTGCTTGCGACACTCGATGCCTATCCCGATGAACCGATACCGTCGCATGTCATCACCACCATCCCGGCGGCTGATCGACAGAAGGCCACGGTCACGGTACGCATCGGATTCGATCAGCTCGACGCGCGTATTCTTCCCGACATGGGGGTGAAGGTCGCCTTTCTTTCCGATGCGCCGGCCCCCGATGCAGCACCACGACGTGTGGTCCGCGTACCACGTGCGGCCGTACGCGGCATCAAGGGGGAAGAGTTCGTGTTCGTAGTGGGTGCCGACACACGGTTGGAACGGCGCGCGATCAAACTGGCGGCGGGCTCTTCCGATCCTATCGAGGTGGTCGCGGGACTGCGCGCCGGTGAATCGATTGTGGTCGAAGGCAGTGTCGAGTTGAGTGCTGGAACGCTGGTTCGCGAAATAACGAAGTGAGGAGCTAGCCGTGGAAACACTGGTCGAGGTGAAAGATCTGCGCAAGACCTTTTCGCGCGGCGGCGAGAAGATCGACGTGTTGCAAGGGCTCAACTTGGAGGTGGCCAAAGGTGATTTCTTGGCGCTGATGGGCCCGTCTGGCTCGGGCAAGTCGACGCTTTTGAATTTGATTGGCGGACTCGATAGCCCCACC
>CAZAHQ010000017.1:0-19312 GCA_964484415.1 uncultured Acidobacteriota bacterium
ACGTGCGGCACGGCTGTGTCCATCTGCGGTTTGGGTTGCGCCGCGCTTCGACCTCTATCGCGATTCGAGCGAGCGGATCTTTTCGCTGGTGGAGCGTTCTGTTCCGCGTCTCGAGCAGGTTTCGATTGACGAGGCGTACGGTGATCTCAGCGGTTGGTGTGCCGATTTCGATGCAGCCACAGCGCTTGCCAGGGCGCTGAAACAGGAAATCTCTGAAACGGAACGGCTCACCGCGAGCGTTGGCGTTGCCCCCAATCGTTTCCTGGCCAAACTCGCCTCCGATCTTGAAAAACCGAACGGTTTGGTCGCGATTCAACCTCACGAGGCGCCGTCGCGAATTGCAGGGCTCTCAGTCCGAGCCATTCCGGGCGTGGGACCCAAACTGCAAGCACGGTTGCGCCTGTTCGATGTGAAAAACATCGGCGAGATCCTGCGAGTCCGAGAGGACTGGCTTGTCGAAGAGTTCGGTGCCGAAACCGCGGCTTGGCTGCGCCAGCGCGCTCGCGGTGAGGACGACACTCCAATCGGGGAGGAGCACGAACGCCGGCAGATCAGCGAGGAGCGCACTTACGAGCGCGACCTCACAGCGGCAAAGACCATCGAACGCGAGCTGTTGGCGCGGGCGGAGGGGGTGAGCGCGGAGCTTCGTAGCCGGAACTTGGTGGCGCGCACCGTAACGCTCAAGGCGCGCGATGCCGACTTTCGAACGGTAACGCGCAGCATGACACTGGAACTGCCTACCGATCTCACATCGGAGGTGCACCGCGCGGCATTGCAGTTGTGGCGCGAGCGCGTCGATTTCGGCAATCGGGGTGTGCGGTTGCTAGGTGTCGGCGTGAAGGAACTGCTGCCTGCCTCGCAGGCGCCGCGGCTTCTGTTTGCCGACGAGCGCCGCGACAAGGAGCGGGCTGCCGAGCGGGCTGCCGATTCGTTGCGCGAGCGATTCGGTGCGGCCGCGGTGAAGCCGGCCCGGTTGTTGAAGCCTCCCGATCGTGACCATCGCCGCTAGAATCGCTGCTCAGCGGAGGGGTTGCGGTGGTCACACCGTGGTGGACATGGGTCGGTTGGATCGGCCTGGCACTGATCGCCGGTTCCGCCCTAATCGGTTGGTGGCGCTATCACCTCAAGCGGAAAGCGGCGTGGTCCGATTTGATTCGTACCCGCGAGTACTACCGACAGCTCCTGACCGTCTCCCCTGACGCCGTGGTCGTCGGCGCCGGCGGCAGGTTGAGGTTTGCAAATGATGAGGCAGTGCGGCAGTTGGGCGCCGAGCGCGTCGAGCAGGTGATTGGGAAGCGCTATGAGGAGTTTCTTTCGCAACAGCAATTTGGAGTCCTCTCGAACCAAATTCTAGTGTTGCGGGCCGAGCCTGACCGCAACCAGAGCTTCGAGTTGGTCGTGCGTGGTCTTGACGGGAAGGAGCGACTGTTTCAGATCAACGCGCGACCCTTCATGCATGAAGAAGAGATGTTTGTCGTCGCCGTAGCCCGTGATATCACGCAGCGAAATGAAGCCGAAAAACGACTTCAATTCCTGGCGTCGATGCTGGAACACAGTGCCGACCCGTTGGCGGCGATCGATCCTGCGGGGAGAGTCCTGTTCGTCAACGATGCCGCGCGCCGGCTATTCAAGATCGAGGATCAAAGACTCGACTCGCTGTCGGCAAACGACTTCTTTCCAGAGCGCGATACCGACAAGGCGAACGAACTGGCGGCCCGCGTGCTGCGTGGCGAAGACGTACTGCTCGAGACGCAACTGCGACGCACGCAGTTCGACGACGAGATTCCCGTACAACTCCACTGTTTCCCAATTCGCGCCGCCGGTAGCGATGAGGTGATCGCAATCGCAGGAGTTGCGCGCGATTTGACTGAAAGTCAACGCACGCAAGGAATGTTGCGCGAACGCGTGGAGTTCCAGGAGTTGGTGAATGGCATTTCCACGTTGCTGGTCAACGCTGGGAGCGACGAGATCGACGATGTCGTGCGGGAAGCATTGCGGCGGATCGCGGCCTACGCTGACGCCGACCGGGCCTATATCGGTCTCGTGAACCCCGATTCCGATGGACTCGAAGTGGTCCATCAGTGGGTCTCGCCGAAAGTCGGGCCGCTACCGCCGATTCCGCGTCGTCTTGCCGAGATCCCGCTGCTGGGCGGCGTACTGCGCCGTTTCGAGACCGTCCACGTGCGCGACATGCTCCAGCTCGGTGAGGAGGCTGCCGCCGAGAAGGCGTTCTTTGCCGCACGGCGCCTACGATCGTTGCTCTTGGTGCCGCTCGTTTCGCGTCGCCGCCTGGGAGCCATCGTCGGCCTGAGTTCATTCGGCGAACCACGCAACTGGTCCCCAGCGGTCTCGGCGCTGCTTCAGATCGTGGGGGAGTTGATTGCGTCGACACTCGCGCGCAGCGACGCAGAGGCAGAGGTGCGGGGTTACAGTGAAGCACTGGAGGCGTTGGTGCGAGCCCGCGCGGCACGCATCCAGCAGCTAGAGCGGCAGCGGCTGGAGGGTGAAAAGCTGGCGGCTACGGGGCGAATGAGCGCGCGTATCGCTCACGAAATCAACAACCCCCTGGCTGGGATCAAGAACAGCTTCCGGTTGATTCGCGACGCGATTCCGCCCGCTCACCCGCATCAGCCCTATGTCGACCGGATCGACCGCGAAATCGATCGGATCGCCAGCATCGTGCGCCAGATGTACGACATCTATCGGCCTGAGCGGGAACGGCCTCACGAATTTATTCTGGCCGGATCGATCCAGGAGGTGATCTCCCTGCTGGAGCCCAGCTGGGCCAAGAACCGGGTCAGCGTGATGTTCAGTTCCGACCCTCCCGACCTGCGGGTCGTGCTGCCCGAGACATCCCTCAGGCAGGTTCTATTTAATCTGATCGCCAACGCTATCGAAGCATCGCCACCTGATGGCACAATCGACGTAATCGTCAGCGTCCGAGACGGGTTGGTTCGCGTCGAGGTCGCCGATCAGGGTGGTGGCATCCCAGAGTGGGCTGCCGAACAGATTTTCGAGCCGTTCTTCACGACCAAGCACACGAGCGACGGTAGCGGACTGGGACTGGGACTGTCGGTTTCGCGAGGCTTGGTTGAGGCGATGGGCGGTTCGATCGGTTTCGTGTGCGTGCCGGCCCGCGGCACCACGTTCCGAATAACGCTCCCGATCGTGGGGTCGCGAGCTGAGGTTACCGATGACTGATACCGGCCGAATTCTCGTCGCCGACGATGAAGAGACGTTTTTGTTTTCCACCGCAGACCTCCTGCGCAAGGCCGGGTTCGAGTGCGACACCGCGCGCGACGGACATGAAGCCAGCCGGAAGCTGAGTGAGGAGGAATACGACCTGCTCATCGCCGATATCAAGATGCCGGGCAACATGGACCTGGATCTGGTACGGAACCTGCCGCCCCTGGCCGACGGCATGCCGGTGATCTTGGCGACCGGCTATCCATCGATGACGTCAGCGATCCAAGCGGTCCAGTTGCCTGTCGCAGCGTACGTGCTCAAGCCGTGCGATTTCGATGAACTGCTCGAGAAGGTGAAGGACTGCTTGGATCACGCTCAAACCGCACGCGCGATCAAGAGCACGCACGAGCGGCTGGTCGACTGGCAACAGGAACTGACCAAGATCGACACCTGGATGAAAGGCCCGCTGCAACATTCCTCGCGGCTCTCCACCAACGCCTACCTGAGCCTGACCATCGAGAACATCATCGGGTCGTTGCTCGATATCCGTTATCTCGTCGAGGCGATGGCCGAACGTGCCGGACACGATGACGTTCTACCGCTCCTCGCGGCGCGCCCTGAGGTACGACTCAAACGCGCGCTCGCCGAAACTCTCACGCTTCTGAAGCGGCGTGATCTGCACGCCCCGAATAGCGACGTCAGCGATCTGCGAGGCCAGCTCGAGGCGTTGATGCTGCAACTCGAGCACGAATGATTGAAGTAGAAGTCAAGTTCGCTTTGGGTGATCTGGATGAGGCGCGACGGCGCCTGCTCGCGGCCGGAGCCCAACCGGTTGGGGAGCGACAGTTCGAAGACAACCGGCTTTACGACGATCCCGCCGGCTCCTTGCGCACTGCACGTCGGGTGCTGCGACTGCGAACCATCGGCACACGTCACCTCTTGACCTTCAAGGAGGGGCCGACCGAGGTCCAGGATAAAAGCCGCTACAAAGAGCGCGAGGAACTGGAGTCCGAAGTTGCCAATGGCGAGACGCTCCACGCGGTGTTCCTGCGGTTGGGTTACCAGGTGCGCTGGCGCTATCAAAAATGGCGGCAGAGCTGGCGCTACGATCGGTTGCATATCGAACTGGACGAGACACCGATCGGCAACTTCCTCGAGCTCGAGGGCGAGCCGGCCGTGATCGATGCGGTGGCAGAGCGACTCGGCTTCGATCGCAGCGACTACATCACCGCCTCGTATCGCGAGTTGTACGAGCTTCTCGCAGGGCCAGAGGTTGGTGACTTGGTGTTCGAATCGCCGTGATGCCGACACTCACACACGCCATGGTCTTGGCTGCCGGGCGCGGCGAGCGAATGCAACCGCTCACACGCCGGCGGGCCAAGCCGGCATTGCCTCTGCTTGGCGGCACCTTGGTGGGCCGCATCGTGCGGCACCTATCGCAGGCCGGCATTCGCACCCTTGCCGTCAACGCTCATCACGCTCCGGGAACGATCGAAGCAGCGGTTAGAGCCAATGCGGATACCGGCACGCGAATCGAACTGTTCATCGAGCGCGAGCAACTGATGGGGACCGGCGGTGCGCTGTTTGCGCCGCGCGCGCTGCTTGGCGAGGCGAGCCACTTCTTGCTGCACAACGCCGATACGTTGGTGCGCGCTCCCGTGGCGGAACTGTACTCCGCAGCGCAAGGAGAGCGACGGTTGGGTGCGTTGCTGGTGCGTCCCGGCCCGACAGCCGGATACACCGGTGCGATCACGATCCAAAACGGGCTGATGGTGGACGTGATTCGGGGCGCGGAGCAGATCGCCACAGCGACACTCCCGTTGGCGACGTACCTCGGCGTCGGCGTCCTGCGACGAGAGGTACTCCAACAGGTTCGCGGTGACCTACCGTCCGACCTGTTCGGCAGCGTTCTGATGCCGTGGCTGCACGAAGGTTGGAAACTCGCGGTCGTGCCCTACGACGGCCCGTGGTTGGAGTTCACCTCGCCGCGCAGCTATCTCATCAACCTCCGCCGTGCCGTGTCGGCAGCGCGAAAACGCGGTGCGGTCGAGCTTCCAGGCGGCCGTGTGGACGTGAGCGCCTATCGATGCGGCGCGACGTTCTGCGCCGATGACTCGGCAGCGATCGACTGCGGCGCAGAGCTGGACGGTGCGGTCATGCTGGAATCGGGAGCGCAGGCGCAACGCGGCTCGTTCGTGCGCGACTCCTTGCTCATGCCGCGAGCGGTCGCGGCGGCCGGTGCCTATCTCGATGGTGTGGTCGTCGATGCGGGCGTGCAGGTCCCGCCCGGCAACTACAAGCATGGTTGCCTCTGTCTCGACGACAACGGCGCGCTGAGTTTCACACCGTTCGCGGAAGAGCCATGAGCCTCGCTCAACTCGCCAGCCGCTTCGGGCCGGGGCGGCTCGAGCCGCTCGCGCCTGACGCTTCGACGCGCACCTTCTATCGGCAGTTCCTGACGTCGGGTCAGACACGGATCGTGATGTGCGATCCAAAGGGTGGCGTGGCTGCGCTCGATCGGCTCGTGGCCGCGCAGGCGCTGCTGGCGAGCATCGATGTGCCGGTGCCGCAGATCTACGAGCGCGACGATGCGCTGACCGCGCTCGTATTCGAGGACTTCGGCGACACGCTGCTGGCGGATGCACTCAGGTCTCTGACCCCGGCCGCCTGTACCGCGGCGTACGTCGAAGCGGCTCGCATTGCCGCGCGTATCAGCACCCACGGCACGGCCGGGCTGGCGCAGTTTCCAGCGCTGAAACAACCGATCCTCGGTGCCGAACGGTTGACGTTTGAAATGAAGTTCTTGCTCGAGCATGAGTTCACGCACCGTCGCGGCGTACGCGACGTCGCGCTGGTGACGGCGCTCGATGCGGCACTTCAGCGCCTCGTCGAGCGGGTTGCGGCCTATCCTCGCGAGTTGGCGCATCGTGATTTTCACGCCCGCAACCTGATGTATCGCCCTGACGGACGCCTCGGTGTCGTCGACTTTCAGGATCTGCTCGAAGCGCCTCCGTTGTACGACCTGGCCTCGCTGGTGCGCGATCCGTACGTCGAACCCGACGAGGCACTCGCCAACGCAACGATCCAGGCATACGAGGCAGAGGCCGGTTTGCAAGCGAGCCCCTCGGCCGATGTTCGGTTTGCGTGGGTTGCACTCGAGCGCGACCTCAAGGCGATCGGCACCTACGCCTATCAGGCGACGCAACTCCGCCGCACACGCTTTCTCAACTGCATCGCGCCGGCCGAGAGGCTGGTTCACAAAGCGCTGAGCGAAATCGGGAACGAGGCGCGCGATCTCTCAGATCTGCTCAGGGCTGCCGGGTTCTTCGCCTAGTGTCTGTTACCCAGGCTAAGAGGACCGCGAGAGCAGGATCAAGAAAAACGGCACGCCGAGCAGTGCGGTGACCACACCCACCGGAACGACCACCGACACCGACGCGACGCGTGCGATCAGATCACAGCCGACCAAGAGCGCGGCCCCGCCGATCGCAGCGTTGGGGAGCAGCGCTCGTGCCGACGGTCCGGTCAGCGCGCGGACCATATGTGGAACGATCAGGCCGATGAAGGCGATCGGCCCGGTGAGACTCACCGCGCAGCCCGCCACCAGAGCAACCCATGCAAACAGCAGTGCCCGCGCGCGCAGCACGTTGACGCCGACGGCTTGAGCCTGTTCTTCACCGAGTGCCAGCGCGTCGATCGAGCGTCGCATCGTCAACAGCATCACCGTTCCGAACAGAATCGGCGGAGCGGCCAACCAAAGGTCATTCCAGTCGCAGCGTTCAACGCTCCCGAGCAGCCACGCCACGATCTCTTCAACCCGATGCTCGCCGCCGGCCAAGAGCAATACGGAAACCAGTGCGGAAGACAGGCTGCTGAGTGCAACGCCGGTCAACAACAGTGCCACGGCACTGGGCCGCCCAAACGAGTGCGCAATGAGATACACCAACAGCAAGGTGACGAGCGCACCCATGAAAGCGCTGGCGGGGACCCACAAGGGAGAGCGCGCGCCGAGCTTGAGCGTGATCGCAATCACCGCCCCCAGGCTTGCGCCGCTGGAGACTCCCAAGAGGCTCGAGTCGGCCAGCGGGTTTTGCAGGCACGACTGCAGGGTCGCGCCACACACGCCGAGAGCCATGCCAACCAACGCCATCAGTGCGGCACGCGGCATCCGCAGCCCGAAGATCGCCATTCTGAGTGACTCTTCACGCGGACCGTGACCGGCGCCGCCGGTGAGCAGCGTCAGGACCTCGCTCACTTTGAAGTCGCTGCCGAACATCACGGCGGCAACGAGCATCAACGCCAACAGGCTCAGCAGCACAGAGGCGGCACGGCGTGGGCTCGACACCGCTCAGTTCCCAACCGTCGAACCGGGATGCAGTCGGTGAAACAAGTCCTTCACACCCTCGATCAGGTACGGTGTCACGGTGGTCAACCACTTCGGTTGCATCAGCACGACATGTCCATCTCGTACGGCACGCAAGGCGCTCAACTGCGGGTAGGCCGCAAGCAGCGCTTCCTGCGATGGTGTCTCATCCAACCCCAGCAACAGCCACTCGGGGTCGAGCGCCAAGAGCCGCTCGAGCGATATCTGCGTGTGGCCCGAGATTCCCGCCTCGGCGGCGACATTGATCGCCCCTGCGCGGCGAATCAGTGCGTCGACGGAGGTGCTCGTGCCGGCCACGACCAAGTGCGATACCGCCAACACGCGGGGAGCAGGTGGCGCGAGATCGGCCACGGCGCGATCGATCGCCATCAAGTCGGCATCGAGTTTTGCCACCACGCGGCGGGCGTTTTCGGTTTGTCCTAGCCGAGCGCCCAGCACCAACGCCTGAGCGCGGATATCTTCCAGGCTGCGCACATCCTCCAGCATCAGCGATGCAATGCCGCCGCGTTTGAGGCCCCGCAGAAACTCCTGATCATTCCAAGGTGCCGCGATCACCAGGTCGGGCATCCGCCCAATCACCGGCTCGAGCCGGGCCACACGTCGCGCCGCACTCGCAGGAAAAAAACCCACGATGTTGCTCAGCGAAGGGTCGTCGGCGAATGTCGAGACACACACGACGCGCTCCGGCGGGCTCAATAGGGCGAGCCATTCATCGCCAGCCAAACTGACCGAGCAGATGCGCTGCGGCGGCGCGGCCAGCGCCGTCGCGCACGCGAGCCAAACCGCGACTCGCAACGTCAGCCGCGTCAGACCTGCGTATCCCACAATTGATCCTCGGCGCCGCGCTGCTTGTTCTCGTAGCGCGCGAGGATGAACAGCAAGTCGGAGAGCCGATTGAGGTAGTGAATCACCTCGGGTGGAACAGATTTTGAGTGCGTCAGCGCAACCACGCGCCGTTCGGCGCGGCGGCACACGGTGCGCGCCAGATGCAATGCGGTGGCCTGCGGTGTGCCGCCGGGCAGGATGAAGTTTTGTAGCGGCGTCAACGACTCGTTGAAGTGATCACAGGCGCGCTCGAGCGCCTCGACGTGCCGGGCCTGAACGAGCGGCGTGCGCTCCGATGCCTCACCGATCAGGCAAAGTTCGCCGCCTACGTTGAACAACTCGCTTTGCACGCGCACCAACAGCGCGGCGGTGTCAGGCAACAGTCCGGTGGTCAGCGCCATACCGATCGCGCTGTTCGCTTCGTCGACCTCGCCATAGGCATCGACCTGAGGATCGTCCTTGCCGACACGAGTCCCGCCGCCGAGGCCAGTCGTACCATCGTCCCCGGTCTTGGTGTAGATCCGGGTTAGCCGCGCCATGCTGTTGCCTCCAGGGTTGATGGGGGCGCTATTGTCCCAGGTATCCCAATCCCTTCAAGGCATCACGTGTTTCTTCTCCGAGCGTGACCTGAACCGGGGTGCCGATCCTGTCCGCCAGCGCTCTATCGCTCTGCCCGAAGCTCTCGAAACAAAACGTCAACTGCTGCTGTTGTGCATCGCTCGTAACCCCGAAGGCGGCGCCGGGTTGACGCTCCTCCGGGTCGCGCGTGAGGTTGTAGACCCGTTGAACTTTCGAATCGGTCAAGTGTTGGATCGTCATCAAGTCACCACAACGAATCGACCACAACCCCGTGCGTGACTCGGTGTAGATCGGCGTGGGCCCCGTCCAACTGCGCAGTGAGCGTCCCTGCACCGTGTCCGGTGGGGAGACCTGCGCGATCTCGTAGATCGCCTGCGTTACGTCGATCGTCTGCACGGGAGAGCGAGACCGCCCGGGAACGGTCCGCTGCGACTTGATGAACAGTGCGATCCGGGCTTGCTCGCCAAAGACCGACGTGCCGTGACCCAACCCGCCATGCTCCATGAACTCCTCACCGTGATCCGAGAGGATGATCACGCTGCGCGGACGCTTGCCCGCCGTTTCCCAGCGGGCGAGCAGCCGTTCGAGCAACGAGTCGAAGTAACGAATGTCGCCGTCGTACTGCCCAATGCTCCAGGCCAAGTCTTCAGGAGAGGGATTTGCAGGGCCGTTGTTGAACACGACCTTCCCGCGCACCTCCGGAGCGAACTGTTTGTCGAACGGATCGGGCGGTGCATACGGGTTGTGCACGTCCATGAAGTGCACGTACGCCATGAGTGGGCGGTCGCCCTCCAGCGGGCCTCGAGCGTCGAGTTCGCCGACGACCTTGGCGACCATATCCGCTCCATCGCGACTCGAGGTTTCCCACCAACCGGAGAAGCCTTGATTGAAGTGCAACAGATGCGTGATGTGCGGATTGCTCGAAAAGCCCCAGGTGCGATACCCAGCGTCGCGCAAACTTTCGGCAATGGTGAGGAACCCTTCGTGGAGTCCATCCGTAACCAACGGCTGCCCGTCGGTCTCTTCGTTTTCGAGCTTGTCGACATGCCGCACACGATGCACGGTGGGGCGCGCCCCCGTGAAGAGCGATGCCACCGCCATCCGCGTGTGGGTCGCATTGGTAAAGGCGTTTTCATAGCGACGAGCCTGCTGCGCCCATCGATCGAGAAACGGCGAGGTCGGCTTCGCGTAACCGTAGCTGCCGAGATGATCAGGACGCAGTGTATCCACCAGCACGATCAAGATGTCGGGAGCCAGAGCTGATGGGGAGGCCTGCGGCTCCTGCCCCGGTATGGCGATCCAGGATGCCTCGGGGCGCGGCGGCTTCGAGCATCCAGTGACCAGCGCCAGCGTGGCCAGCACGAGCGCGCGGACAGCAACGAACCTGATCGATCGGGATGAGCGCATGACCGCGTATTGTTACCGGCGATTGCCCCCGCAGCATCGGGAAAAGCGGCCGGTCAACCAAACGGCCGTGCGGGCGTCTTGAGGTTTGGAGGCGATTCAACGTGACCGGCGTCGAACTGCAGACCGACAGCGTCTTGGTCGCCCGCTCGCGGGCCGGCGATCAAGACGCCTTTGGTCAACTGGTGGTTCGCTTTCAGCGGCCGTTGATGGCCCGCGCGTTGCGCAGCACGCGGAAACTAGAAGACGCCGACGACCTGGTTCAAGAGACATTCATGCGTGCCTGGCGCTCGCTCGGCAGTTTTCGCGATGACGAACGGTTCGGCGGCTGGTTGTTTCGAATACTCGCCAACCTGGCGGTCGATCGAGGCCGGGTTTTGGGGCGCGAGACTCCTGGTGGCGACTCGGTCGGGGCCGAACTGTGTGACACCGGACCCGATCCGGAAGAGTCGTTGCTCGCCGAGGAACTCGCGCATGCGGTGCAAGCGGCACTCGACGCGCTGCCTCCGGGCCGTCAGCGCGAGATCTTCGAGCTGCGCTTTCGCCAGCACATGCCGGTTCACGAGATCGCAGAAAAATTGGGACTGCACACCGGAACGGTGAAGGTTCACCTGTTCCGCGGTACGCGGGAACTGCGCCGTTCGCTGGGGCGCTTCGAGGGGGCCCGATGAACGACAAGCGGGACTCTCGCCGCGACGCCGACGCGTACTTCGCGCGTCAGCATCGTGAGATCGCCAAGCAGATCGAGTTGGAACACCAACTCGACGCCTTTCTTGCGCGACAGCAACGCGAGATCATGACGCGCATCGCCGACGACAACGAGAGCCAACCATTCTTCGAGCGACAGGCCGAGGAACTGCGTCATCGGATTGCTGCCGAGTCGAGGCGAGATGGCTGGCGCCGCCTGGCACTGACCGTCGCGGCCGCCTGCCTGCTGTGCCTGATCGGATTGGGCGCCTGGAAGACGACAGCCCCACCGCTGCAGAGCAGCAGCGTTGCCGATGCGTGGCTCAGTGAATGGCCGATTCCAGGCGTCGATGAGATCGGTGATGACCCACTCGGCCCATTCGGTGAGTGGGAAGAAGCGCCGCCCCGCGAGGATGAATCGCTACCGTTCGACGACCCGTTGTTGCCGCCCTCCGATGGACTCAGCCGCCTTTCGGAGCCGTACTCCGTTGACGGTTCACTCGACGCACAATCGCGCTCGTGAGGACTCTGACCATGAAACTCAAACTCCGAATCGCAACCGTTTGCTTCTTTCTCACCGTTGCAGGGCTGAACCTGGCAGTCGCACAACAGCCGGGTCCGGCCGACGACAACGGGGGGTTCGAAGGGCGTTGGTGGGCCAGCCCTCGCGCCCAGGCGCGTCTCGGGCTGAGCGCTGAACAGACGAAGCAAATCGAAGAGCTGACCTTCCAGAGCGGGCAGCGATTGATCGACTGCGGCGCCGCGCTGAGCAAAGCGCGTCTTGAACTCGCGCGACTGCTCCGATCCGACACACTGAGCGAGAGCGCCATCGATCGCGCCGTCGAGCGCGTCGTCGAGGCGCAGACTGCTGTGTTCCGAGAAGAAACAAAAACGCGCGCCGCCGTGGCGCAGGCGCTGACTCGCGAGCAGAGAGTGGAGCTGATGTCGTGGTTCGAGCGCCGCGCACGGCCGCTGCTGCGCCCAGGCCTCGGGGGATTGCGACGCCGCTAGCAGTCCTCTTCGCCAAAAACGATTGAAAACCGGTGGACTATCTCGGTTTGACGGCGCCATCTTGCCTGTCGGAGGTAGTGACACACTGTGTCTGTGCAAGCGACATCGGCCCCGCACAGTCTCGACGAGTTGAGACGCATCTTCAATGCGCGACTCGAGAGCGGGGATCTCGAATTGCCCGTGCTTCCCGAAGCAGCCGAGCGAGTCGTCAACGCGACGCGCGACGAGACCATCGATGTCCGCAAGCTCGCCGCGCTGGTGACACGCGATCAATCGATGGCCGCACATGTACTGCGCATGGCCAACTCGGCGCTCTTCAACACCGGCACACCGATCGTCTCGTTGCAACAGGCTGTCGCACGGTTGGGGATGGATCGGATCCGTCAAATTTCACTGCAGGTTGCCTGCCAGGGTTCCGTGTTCTTCGTCCCGGGGCGAATGCTCGAGGTTCGTGCGTTGTTTCGCGAAGCACTCGGCGCGGCATTCCTGACGGCCGAGATCGCCCGCATGCGGCGTCGCAACGTCGAGGAAGCATATCTATGCGGCCTATTCCACGCTGTCGGGCGACCGGTGCTGCTGCAACTACTCTGCAAGATCGAGAAGCAAACAGCGGTCTTGATCGAGCCGAAGATGATCTCGACGATTCTCCAGGAGTTCCACACCCGAACCAGCGCAAAGCTGATTCAGCAATGGGGGCTGTCGAGTACGTTGCAAACCTCCGTGCTGTGGCACGAGAACCCCGAAGCCGCGCCCGAACCCAACGATGGCGCCATGATGACGAACCTTGGCGCCGCACTGTCGCAGTTTGCACTGGGTCGCGGCCAGTGGAGTGAACCTCAGATTCGAGTTCACGCGATGATCGCGCCGCTGAATCTCTACCCCGAGGATGTCGACATGCTGTTGCTTCATTGCGATGCGATCGACAGCCTCGTTCACGATCTGAGCTGAACCATGTCGAGCCAGACTCAGGAGTTTCAGGTGGTGGTGCTGGGCACCGGCCCCGCAGGTCAGAAGGCGGCCATTCAAGCTGCCAAACAGGAACGACAGGTTGCGATCGTCGAAATGCAGACTCACGCGGGCGGCGCCTGCGTGCAGTACGGCACAATTCCTTCCAAGACATTGCGTGAGACGGCACTCGCACTGTTGGCGTTCAAGCGACGATCGGCCGGCTGTTATCAGGTGGAAGCCCGCGAAGAGCTGAAGATCCAGAGCCTGATGAAACGCCTCGAGGAGGTGGTGAGCGCTCACCAAGCGACCAGCCGCGATCAACTCGGGCGCAATGGGGTGACGCTGTTTCATGGTCGCGGCCGATTCATCGATCCGCGCACCATCGAGATCGTGCAGGCCGGTGGCCGGTGTTTGCGCCTGCGCAGCGACCTGGTGGTGATCGCTACCGGCTCGCGCCCGCGCACGCCCGACGGGATACCGGTCGATCACACCCAAGTGTTGGATAGTGACTCGATTCTGTCGTTGAACTACCTGCCTGAGTCACTGACGGTACTCGGTTCCGGTGTGATCGCCTGCGAGTATGCGTCGATCTTCGCCACGCTCGGTGTCAAGGTCACCATCGCCGACAGCGCCGCGCGGCCGTTGGCGTTCATCGATCCCGAGTTGTCGGGGCGATTCGCCGATTCGTTTGCAGCTTCGGGCGGAACGTTCCTTGGCAATCGAAAGTACAAGAGCGTCGAGCCCGACGGTGTCGCGACGGTAACGGTGCGCTTCGACGATGGGAGCGCTGTGACCAGCGAGAAGCTGTTCGTCGCGCTGGGCCGCCTGGCGAATGTCCAAGACCTGCGATTGGACGTTGCCGGCGTAAGGACTACGGCGCGAGGGCATATCGAGGTCGACGAGAATCTCCGCACCTCGGCAGAGCATATTTACGCGGCGGGAGACGTGATCGGGCCGCCAGCACTGGCGGCCAGTTCTATGGAGCAGGGGCGACGCGCCATCTGCCACGCACTGGGGCTGCCGCTGGGGAGCCCGCCAGAAATGATCCCGATCGGGATCTACACCATCCCGGAGATCTCCAGCGTCGGATTGAGCGAGGCCGATGCGCGGCAGCGCTTCGGCGAGGTGTTGATCGGCCGCGCGCCCTTCTGCGAGGTTGCGCGCGGACAGATCGCAGGGATCGAAGACGGATTTCTAAAGCTGATTACCGATCCCGTGGGCCGCCGATTGCTGGGCGTGCACATCGTGGGGGAAGGCGCCGCCGACCTCATCTCCGTCGGTCAGATGGCGCTCCTGGCTGGATTCGATGTCGATGCCTTCGTCGACAACATCTTCAACTTCCCGACGCTCACCGAAGGGTATCGCGTAGCAGCACTCGACATCGTCAGGCAGCGCGTTCGGCTCGCAACCGGTGTGTTGACGACCGCGTAGCGAGTGCGTTTCAGCGCGTCACGGCTTCTTTGGGTCGGCTTCTTTCGCAACCACCGGTGGCCGGTCGGCCTCTGGAATCGTCGGCGCAGCAACCGGAGCCAGTGCCGCGATTTGGGGAAGATCGATCTGCCGCGCTAGCTCGGCCAACGCTTCTCCACTCACGCGATCGCCCATCGCAATCAATCGCAGTCGCGGGCTGACGCGAACTTGCAGCACGCCACGATCGCCTGTGTTGACGAGTACTGCCGCGAATCCTCGAACCTCCAGACCCTTCTTGTCATAGGCATCGCCGCGCTCGGAGAATCCGATCGCCGGGATCTCCATGAACGGATCACCCTGTTGAGGGAAGCCGGCCGAATCGATCAGCCGCAGGCTGAAGGCACGGCCATCGCTGCTCGCGAAGTCGGCTGTGACATCGCTCATCGAGGCCGGGCCGATCGGCATCAGGCGCGCTTCGATTTGAGAGCGTGAGAACCGATCGAGTTTGCTGGGAATCATCCGTTTGAGCGCTTCGGGCGAGATCGGTTGTGTTCGCGCTGCGAACTTCACTGCTGGCGCCCCGCTCAGGTCGTTGAAGTGCAGTTGCGGCTTGATCTGCTGATCTTCTTCTCCGGTGTTGGTACGACGCTTTGCCTCCTCGGCATGCAGCGTCGAGACGGCCAACAAGAGCATCAATGGTGTCGCGATTCCAAGCTTCCTGTTCATGATCTCTCCGTGGTTTCGAACTCGTGCCTTGCCTCAGGGTCGAGCCGCCATTGTTACGCGCATCGCTTCGCTGAGAAGCTGTCGCGCTGGAAGATTGTCGGGACTACGATCCACCCCAGCCTTGAGATACTTCACCGCTTCAGCCGGTCGGCCGGCCAAAAACAACTCACGCCCCAAGTTGAGCATGGTCGAGACACTTGCCGGACGGGCCAACAACATCTGCCGAAACACCTCCGCCGCGGCGGCGTGTTGGTTGTTCTGACTCAAACCAACCGCCTGCGATTGAAGCTTGTTGAGCAACTCAGGGTCGGACTGCAGCGCCAGCGCGAACGCGTTGTCCGCCTCGGCGCGTTGGTTCGCACTCGCCAGGATCAGGCCCCCCAGGAAATACCCTTCAGAAGGCAGTTTGGCCACCTCAATCGCACGTTTTGCCTGCTGAGCGGCGTCCGCAACATTTCCCTCCTGCATCCGCACCTGGGCCAGTTTCATCAGCGCGTTGGCAAGTACGAGCCCGATCCGGTCATCCTGCGGCGCCAGCTCCGCCGCCCTCGTCAAAGAGCGGACGGCAGCTTCGAACCGCCGCGATCCAAGCTCCGTGCGCCCTAATCCGAACCAGAGCGGCGCCAGGTCCTGCGGCGATAGCTCGAGCGCCTTACGCCAGGCATCGGCCGCCTGTTTGAAACGCTTTGCGCGCTCGTCAGGCGTGATGCCGGGAAACTCGGCCCACTGTTCCAGCGCCACACCGTAGTTCTTCCAGACGAAGGCGCGGCGAGGCTCGACCACGAGAGCGCGCTCGAAGACATCCTTGGCCTCGAGAGTCCGCTTGTGGGAATCCTCCAAGAGCGTCTGCTCGCGAGCCGCATCACCTTTGAGAGCTGCCTCACGGGCCTGTTGCTCGATCTCGAGTCCACTGGCGCCGACAGCCAACCCTAACTCCACCAATGCCTGAGCAGAGGTCGGGTAGTGGATCAACGCGCTTCTGGCCAGGCTCTCGGTGGAACGCCAGTCGTCGACGCGGAGCATCGTGGAAACACCGAAGACCGCAACGAGCGCGAAGACCGCATACCGTGCGTAGTCGTGAAGGCGCGCCGGCCAAGTTTCCAGACGCGAGGCCAAAACCAATACGACGCCGGCGACCGGCGCATAAAGAAACCGCTCGCCAAACAGCACTCCCGCGATGCTGACCAAGTTGAGTGCTGGCGCCAACGTCAGTACGAACAGCAGCGAGCCGATCGCCGGCCACGGATCGCGGCGGTTGCGCGCATTCCACACGCTCCAGACCGCAAGCGCGGCGATCAGCAAGATTCCGAGCACGGTGCGCGGATCGAACAACCCTTGCGACAACGGCAACGCGCCGACGCTGTAAAAGTAATTCAGTGGCCACGGCCAAACGACGAGACGCGCTGCGGTGAGATAGGTCGACAGACCGGTGCCGACTCGAACGCTCAACGGCTGATCGAACAACGGCTGATCACCAACCGCGAGCATCGGCACTCCGCCCAGGCTGCCGGTGAGAATCAGGCGCAGCGCCAGATAGCCGGCCAGCACAGCGAACAAACCGAGCCATGTGCGCGTGCGCGCGTGGCGATGTGCGGTGGTGACTCGACCGCTGGCGCTCACCGCCAAGTCGAATCCGACGATCACGAAGGGGAACGCGACCGCGTACTCCTTGCAGAGCATCGCAGCGGCCACGAGTCCGATGATCCAGCGTGCGCGTTGCGGCTCATCGACGCAGAGCGCTGAGCGCAAGTGCAGCACCAGCGCCGCCAGCAATGCCACAGAGGCCATCAGATCGGCACGACCCACCAGCGAGACGACCGCTTCGCTCAACGCCGGATGCATCGCGAACAGCGCCGCACATGGAACGACCCAACGGCTGCCGGGCTTCCACGTTGCGATCAAGGCGCCGACCAACACCGTGCCGAGTGCGTGAAGCAGCATGTCGACGAGATGGAAGACTTGCGGGATGTTTCCGAAAATCCGAGCCTGCAGCGCGTAGCTCAGGCTCACGAGCGGGCGGTACGACCCGGTCGACGCCGGATGATTGAGCGAGGTGCCCCAGAAATCGACCGCAAACACCTTCAACAGCGGCCCTTGCTGAACCGCCGGATTGTCAGCGATTGCGCGGAACGAATCGGCGATGAACGGTTTGGCAGGGAGTAGCAGATACGGCGCAATAGCCAGCAGTGCGAGCAGCAAGAGAGTGCTCGGCGTGAGTCCCCAGATCGTTCGACCCGGATGCTTGGTCTGTGTCTCTTTCATGGCGGCGCGACATCGTAGCGCGGAACATCGTATCGGCCACTTCCGTCTTGGACTCCCGCCCTGCTGCGGTCCGCAGCGACCAACATCGATCTGCCCTCGCACACAGGCCGGAAAACAGAGAAATGAGGTGAGCCACGCTTGAAGGCGAACGATCGCGGTGATACCAATACCGCCGCTCTCGAGCACACAACGAGACGCTACGGTGTGCAAGAGCCAACACACACGGAGGATCCGGAGTCCATGGCAAAGCAAGAGAAGGCCTCGAAAGGGGCCGCGATGAGTGGCAAGCAGGCGAACACCAAAGAAGCGCTCGTCGTGGTGAGCAAGGTGAGGGCTGCACTACGCAGCCACGATGTCAACGTGGCCTCCGATGCTGCCGAGGCGCTGAACGACCTTTGTCATTGGTATATCGAACAGGCTGCCCGTCGCGCCACCGCGAATGGTCGTAAGACTGTTCGCGCGCACGATTTCACGGTCTAAGATGTTGCCCGTCGCACGGGTACACCGGCACGCGGGCGAGCGAGTTTCGGCGATACTCGGGGCGTGCCGGCCGTCCAGCCTGCGCGCCTTTTTTCGTGGCTTGCATTACGACCAAACCAGCTGCAGGGAGCCATGAGCGCAACGGCAGCCATCGTATTGATCGGCAACGAACTGCTCAGCGGGCGGGTCCAGGACCGCAACTTGGGGTTTCTTGCTCGCGAGTTGTGGCAGCTTGGTGTGTCGGTGCGCCGCGCAAGTGTGGTGCGCGACGATATCGAAGAGTTAGCTCACGAACTGCGCAGCTTTTCTGCCTCGTACGATTGGGTCTTCACCACCGGTGGTATCGGACCGACCCACGATGACATCACCATCGCCGGTGTCGCGCGCGCGTTCGACATGCCGATCATCGAGAGTCCCGAGTTGGCAGTGCGACTGCGCTCGCACTTCGGTGACGCTATCACGGAAGCTCACCTTCGAATGGCGTTGGTGCCTGAAGGCGCCGTCTTGGAGTACGACGAGACCGGTCACAGTTGGCCCACGGTGCGTGTCTGCAATGTCTATATCTTTCCGGGAATCCCCGAGATTCTGCAGCGCAAGTTCGCCACACTGTCGCAGCGATTTCGACAAGCGCCGTTTCACCGCCGGCTGCTGACCTTGGTTTCAGACGAACCGAGCTTGGTGCCGCTGCTCGATCGTGTGAGTGCCAGTTACCGCGATGTTCAGATCGGCTCCTATCCGGTGGGGCGCACGGTGGTCTTGACCTTCGAAGGCCACGACCACCAGCGAGTCGACGCTGCGGCCGACGAGGTCGATCGCCTCACCGCCGGAATCCCGCGTTCCTAGCGGACTTACAAGGCCGTCCTTGCCAGCTTGCCGAGCGCACCGCGAGAGCCAAGATTCTTTCAGCGATGAGCCAAAGACCTCCCATGTCTTCGAGGCCCTCCAGTCCGCAAAGCGCGACCGAGCGTTGGTTCAATGTCGGCGTCGAGCTAGCGCGGAACGGACGCTACACGCAAGCACTCGAACCGCTCGAGCAGGCGATGGCCTACTCGATCAACGAACCGGCCTCCAGCGCCTACGCGCGCCCGCTGCGCTCGTACTTCGGTCTAGCCATCGCTCTGGGCCGTGGCGACATCGTGCGCGGCCGCAAGTTGTGCGAAGAGGCGATCTCGGATGGCACGCTCGACGTCGAGTTGTACGTCAACCTCGCCCGTGTGTATCTGAAAGCGAATCGCAAGGACCTGGCCATCGAAGCGATCGACACAGCACGTGCGATCGACCCGGACCATCTGGTCGTCAATGCGCTGTTCAAACAGCTCGGCGAACGGCGATCGCGGGTGTTCGCGTTCTTGGATCGCTGCCACCCCATCAATGGGGTGGTGGGCAAGCTCGGTCAGCGTTGGGGGTCCG
>CAZAHQ010000018.1:0-7759 GCA_964484415.1 uncultured Acidobacteriota bacterium
TTCGCTCCTGCACGGCATTCAGGTCGAACCGGAGGAGATTGTCGACGCCATCGACGAGTTGCCGCTGCTCGCGACGGTCGATGCGGCTGCAACCGGCCCCACCACGATCCGTGGGGCGGCCGAGCTGCGTCACAAGGAGAGCGATCGGATCACCAGCACCGTGGCGATGTTGCGCGCCTTCGGCGCCGTCATCGACGAGCTGCCGGATGGTTTCGAGATCGCCGGCGACACGGCGTTCGTGCCTGCGCATGTTGACGCCCACAGCGATCATCGGATCGCGATGTCGGCCACGATTGCTGCGGCGTTGGCGCCTCAACCGTCGACGTTGCACGGAAGTGAGTGGGTTCGGATCTCGTACCCTGGATTCTTCGATGATCTCGCGCGACTGAGCGCCGGCGACTGATCGACACTAAGCGTTTACTGCACGATCAATGTCACGTCGACGACCGCCCGCGCACGATCGGGCTGCTTGAGTGCTTGAAGGAATACGGTCTTCCCGTCGCCGCGCCGCTTCTTCACGGACGCTGCCAACAGGTGCTCGAACCGTTCCAGCACCCGTTCAACGTAGCGAGTGCCTGGCTTTACGGGCCATTGCTGCTCTAGGTCGCGCGTGGCCGCCGGGTCGAGCCCCGAGATCGTCAAGCGGCCCATACGAAACACCGGTCCTTCATCCACCTGGATCACCAACTGAAGTAACGGCGGCTGCGGCTGCAGTTGCCGATCGATCTTGTAGCGGACATCGACGTGGCCAAGTGCGCCGTAGAGCGCGCGCAGTTGCCCGCTCACGACCGACATCGCCCCGGGATCGGCGAGTTCATTGAGGTCCTTGGGCAACGTTGCGTCGAGCTGTGTGGTCGTCAGTGCACGGTTTCCCGCCCAGCGGGGCTTTGCGACCTTGAACACGACCCCCTGTTGCAACGCAGCGGTTGCCTTGACGCCACGACATCGATCGCTTGCGGCTGTCGGCGTGAGCGTCAGGTCTCGAACGGACGCGGCCGCGTATCCCTTGCGTTGCAGCAGTGCAATCGGCCCCGAGACCAACGCCTTGCTGAACTGTGCGCGCGAGAAACTCTCGCCAATCAGCGGCTCGAGTGGCTCGCGCAACACAGCGCCCGGAATGGCACTCGCACCCGAAACCTCGACGGTACACAGCACAACGTCGGTCCCTGCGACGCGGAATCGTTGCACGAGCCCGCCGGCCAACTCATCGGCAGCGAGTCGGACCTCGACATGGCCCGGCAGCGCGCGCGATGCCAACCGTGCCTCCAGGGCCGCGACCACCAATGGTAGGCGCGGATCGGTTTCGCTGAGCGTGCCAGTGAACCCGGGAACCGCACGCGCGACCGCCTGCAATAACTCTTCGTCACGAAACCAAATGAAGTTGTCGAAATCGACACGCAGCGCCGCCTCGTCGGCGCTTGCCCGAAAGCAACCGGCGAGCAACAGGCATAACCACAAAGACAACCGCGCTACACGCACCGCTCGAGTCCTCGAAAGGCGACCGCGATCTTCCGGGCCGCCTTCGAGGCTGTCAAGCTGCGCTTCAGTTTGCGGCGGACGAGCCTGCCCATTCTCCGGCGCGAGCCAAGACGCGCTTGGCCAGCTCACCCGACGGCGGCATGCGGCCGGCCGGCAGCAGTTCGCTTGCTTCCTCCGCATGGCGTTGCTGCAGCCATTGCTGAAACGCTACGAACCGCGCGCTGGAGGCCAATCGTTCACCGAGCGCTTCGACCTGGCCGAAAACCACCTTGCCGCCGCGATAGCGCAGTGAGACCCGCGCGACATCGGCCGGTAGGCCAAGTGCTCGATGCAGATCGCTGGTCTGTGTGATGGTGAGGGTCACCACGTCGCCGCGCTCGACGACATCGCTGATCTGACGTCGTAGGTTCACGGCCCCTTCGGCCGAGAGCCCATCCAGCAGTTCGGCTTTGTTGCTGACGACACCTGTGGTGAGGTCTTTCCAGGAGAGGTCATCGGCCAGCAAAGCGGCAACGGCTTTGCGGCTTTGCTGCATACCGTGGAACAGTTGAGCACTGCGCTTTTCCAGCGATCCGGCTTGTGCACTCAGGCCTGAAATGAGCAGCGTAATTCCGAACGCAAGTACGACCGACAACAGTGTGGGAAGTTTCTGCATGGCACACCTCTTACGTGGGCGTCGCCACAGTGGCAACGCTGTGAAGGCTCTCGAGTCGAATCGTTCACTCGGAAATTCGGGGCGGCCGCTCCAGGCTCTCGGTAACTGTTGCGGGCAAACGTAGCCTTCGTCCTCGTGCGCCGCCGTCAGCAACGCGTCAAGCCCTGTCTCGCTTCGGTAAACAGAACGGATTCGCAGCGTCGAGGTTTCGGTTAGCATCCAAGAATGTCGAGGAACGCTCAGGACAGAACTCGGGGTTTGCGACTAGCACTGTTGGGCCACCCGGTTGAACACAGCCGATCGGCCCAACTGTTCGAGGCTCAAGCTGCACGGGGCGGCGTACCGGTCGACTACGAACTGATCGATACGCCGGCCAGTCAGCTGCATCCGACGCTCGAACGATTGCGCGCAGGGGTTTGGGACGGGGTCAACATCACCGTCCCACACAAAGCGATGGCAGCCCAGGCCTGCGATCGCCTCGATACGGTGGCGAAGGCCAGCGGTGCCGTCAACGTCGTGCGTCGTGAGCCGGATGGTTCGCTGAGCGGCTTCAACACCGATGCGGGGGGATTCCTAGATGCGCTGGCAACGCATGGGCCACGCGCGCATGCCGCGTTGCGATCGGGTGCGAGCGTATTGATGGTCGGGGATGGCGGTGCGGCGCGCGGGATCTGTTCGGCGCTGGCAGCGTTCGGTGTTCAGATCATGGTGCTGTCACGCCTTCCGGCGAGGGCTGCGACGCAGTTCGTGCCGGGGCTCGCCGCGCGATGTTGCGATTACGGCGATCCCGCGGTCATGACGCATCTGGCGACAACGGTGTTGATCGTGCAGGCGACGTCGCTCGGCATGCAGCCCAACCTTGACGCGGCCCCCTTGCTCCCGTGGTCGTCGGTCAACGAGCAGCACTGCGTCGTCGACCTGATCTACAGCCCCTGGTTCACACGATTCATGGAGCACGCACACGCGCGCGGCGCCTTCACACTGAACGGATGGCCGATGCTGGTCCACCAGGCGGCGCGCGCCCTGGAGATCTGGGCTGGGCCGGGCACTGGTCCGCACTTGATCGCCGCCGCAGAGGCGCTGGAGGCGCGCAGTCCGAGCCTGTGAGCCCTTCGCCATGGCCGGTTTCCAGCGGATTGGGTGGCGCGAATCGAGGCCCGGACCTATCTCCTAGTCAATCGCGTCTTGGGTCATCGGGCGACGAAGGAGAGTTTCGTGACGACCGTCCTCGAGGCTCCGGCCTCTACAGTAACGACCACCGCACCCCGCACTGAAGAGATCGCTCAGTCAGCAATTGCCGCCGCCGAGTCTGCGAAGGGCGATCGGCACGTCGCGTTGATCGGCCAACTGGCGCACGATCTTCCTTCGATCGAACCAAGCGTTGCGCCGCTGTTGCAAGCCACGCTGATTACGTTGCTCACCGCGGCGATCACCCGCACTGAGCGCGGGATCGTCGCGCTGGCCGCGCGCGCGGTGCCGAACGCCGAGGGGCCGAGTTTGGTTCGGATCACGGTCACCGACACAGGGATCGGCCGCGCCACAGGTTACGCCTACGATGCCTGCGCCCCGTTGGTCGATCGATTCGGAGGCAGTCTGTCGGTCGAGAGCGCGCCCGGCGTCGGGAGTTGCTTCACGCTGGAATTCGATCCGTCGCGCCCTGCGCGTTAGGCGAAGTCGCGCTGTCGCCGGTTCGCGCTGGTCCGTAGAATGCGGCAGGAGGCGTGAGATGTCGGTGCTTCGCTACCTGACCGCGGGTGAATCGCACGGGCCGATGTTGGTCGGGATCCTGGAAGGACTGCCGGCCGGAATCCCGCTGTCCGAAGCGGACCTTTTTCCCCGGATGCGACGACGCCAAGGGGGCTACGGTCGCGGCAAGCGGATGAGTATCGAGCCCGACTTGCCCCAAATCGTGTCGGGTCTTTGGCAAGGGGCCACCAGCGGATCACCGCTGGCTGTGTTGGTCGAGAACAAATCGAATCGACAGGATCGGTCCCAGAAGCGACGCACGGTTCCGCGCGCCGGCCACGCCGATCTGCCCGGAATCCTCAAGTACGGGTTTGACGATGCCAATCCGGTGATCGAACGTGCGTCGGCTCGCGAGACCACGATGCGCGTTGCGCTGGGCGCTGTTGCCTGCCGGTTCTTGGAGCTGCTGGGCGCGCGCCTGTGCGGACACGTGATTGCGTTCGGCGGTGTGGAAGCGCCGGCATTGGCCGACGCGATGACGCCCGATCGATTGGAGGCGGCTCGCGACGAATCCGAAGTCGCGTGCTGTGATCCGGCGACCTCGACCGCGATGATCGCGCGCGTCGATGAAGCTCGCGATCGAGGCGAAACGCTCGGCGGGCGAATCGAGTTGGTGGTTTGGGATCTGCCGCCCGGTCTCGGTACCTATGCGCAGTGGGATCGTCGCCTCGATGCGCGCCTGTCGCAGATCCTGATGTCGATCCCGTCGGTCAAAGAGGTTGAACTTGGCGACGCCCTCTCGGTAGCGCGTGAGTTTGGCCGCAGCGCCCACGATGTGATCGTGCGCGATCGCGACGGGTTGACACGCAGCAGCAATCGCGCGGGTGGTCTGGAGGGTGGAATCACGAACGGTATGCCGCTGGTGGTGCGGATCACGCTCAAGCCGATCAGCACACAGCGTAAGCCGCTGCCTTCGGTCGATCTCGATACGGGCGAGGTCGTCGAAGGGCGGTACATTCGCAGCGACGTGGCGGTCTTGCCGGCGGCAGCCGTGATCGCTGAATCGCTTGCCGCCTTGGTCTTGGCCGATGCGGTCTTGGAAAAATTCGGGGCCGACCGGTTGGGCGATATCGAAACCGCGCTGGCCGCGTATCTCGCGCGTCTTCCGCGCTTCTCCTCGACCGATCCTGTCCCGTGAGCGACGAGAGTCACCGGGCCGGTGCACCGCGCGATCTGGTGTTGTCGGGGCCGATGGGCGCCGGCAAGTCCACGGTCGGTAAACAGATTGCTCGCTGCCTGTCGCTGCGATTCTCCGATCTGGATCGACGAATCGTCGAGCGCGAAGAGCGGCAGATTGCTGCTTTGTTCGCCGAAGGTGAGGCTCGCTTTCGTCAGGCAGAAGCGGGCGCGGTGCAGGCTTGGTTGAATCGCCCTGCGAGTGCACCGCCCGAAGTTCTGGCCCTCGGCGGCGGCACACTCGAGAACCTCGATTTGGTGGAGGCCTTGGAACGTCGCGCCACGATCGTCGGTCTGTGCGCGCCGGTCGATGAGCTGCTCGGGCGTTTGGACGACGCTGCGATCGCGGCACGCCCGTTGCTGTCGCAAGCGACCGACAGACACAGCGCGTTGACGGCGTTGATCGAATCACGAAGACAGGGGTACTCGCGCGCCGCCGTGCAGATCGATACCAGCGGCTTGACGGCAGAGAGTGTGGTGATCGCCGTGCTGCGCGCGCTCTATTCGCCTCAGTCGGGGCCGTGGCGAACCGAAGCGACACCGTTGTGTCCTGCTGAGCCGTCCTTCCAGGGGGTGACGTTCGGGCGAGGAGCCGTGCCTTTCGTTGCAACACGACGAGCCGCCTTGCTGTGGGATTCGAATTTGCCGCCGTGGCAGAGTCAGCCGCTGTTGCAGATCTGCCGGGCGCGCGTCGACGATGGTTTGATCGAGTTGCCGCAACCGGGCGGGGAACTAGCCAAAACGCCTGAAGTGTTGTTGTCACTGTGGCGCACGTTACTGCAAGCCGGCGTCGACAAGGACACACCGTTGTGGGTGGCAGGCGGCGGCACGCTCACCGATCTGGGTGGATTCGTCGCGCATAGCTTCAAGCGTGGTCTTGATCTTCAACTCTTGCCGACCACGTTGCTGGGGCAACTCGACGCAGCACTGGGCGGCAAGAACGGGATCAATCTCGACACCGCCAAGTACGCCATCGGCACCACGCGATTGCCGCGCGCGGTGCACATCGACCCGTTGTTTCTGCTCAGTCTGCCTGAGCCCGAAGTGCGTGGAGCGATGGCCGAAGCGCTCAAGAGCGGGTTGATCGGCGATCCGGGACTCGTGGCCACGATCGAGCGGGAGACGCTGGCGATCTCCGAGAAATGCCTGCCGGTGTTGGAGTCGATCGCCCAGCGCGCCGCAGCGGTGAAGCTCGAGATTGTGGCTCGCGACCTGGATGAAAAAGACGAGCGCCGATTATTGAACTTCGGTCACACGCTCGGGCACGCCTTGGAAACGGTCGGTGCGCGGCGCGGCCGCCCGATCGCGCATGGCGACGCGGTCGCTATCGGGATGGTGTTCGCCACCTATCTGGCGGCACGACTCGGTGTCTTGGAAGAATCATCGTTGCTCGATCGTCTACCGGGTGTGCTGAAACGGCTGGGGCTGCCGTCGGCACCGGCACCGATGCGGGACGACGAGCGCGATGAGGTTCTGGCCGCACTGATGCATGACAAGAAACGACACGGAGGTGTTAACGTCTGGGTCTTGCCGCGTGGCACCGGGCGCTTGGTGTGCCGCACGGTCGACGAGTTGGATGTAGCCCAAACACTGGAGCAGTTCACATGAGAAGAATCCTCCTGTTGCATGGCCCCAACCTCAATCGACTCGGGCGGCGCGACGTTCATCACTACGGTACCGCGAGTCATTCCGAGCTGGTCGAGCAGGTGAAGGTCTGGGCTCAAGAGCGCGACGCCACCGTGCGGGCCTTTCAGTCCAATCACGAAGGCTCGTTGATCGACGCGTTGCAGGAGCAGGGCGATTGGGCCGACGGCGCGCTGGTCAACTTCGGCGCGCTATCACACACCAGCTACGCACTGCACGACGCGCTCGTCGACTACGGAAAGCCCGTGGTTGAAGTCCACTTGTCGAAGATTTCGGAGCGCGAACCGTGGCGACGGGTCAGCGTGACACGCCCTGCATGCGTCGATGGGGTGGAGGGCTTGGGGCCCGAGGGGTATCGCGTCGCACTCGAGGCGTTGCTCTACCACTTGAACTGACGCAGGATCCGCACCCGACTCCAGGAGCCGTGCATGCCGGCCACGATCGATTGGTACTACCACCGGCGCAGTTGAACGACGTGCGCCCGCGCGCAGGAGTTTCTTGCGCGACACGACATCAAGGTCGTCGAGCAGGTCGACGCGCTGAAGGTCAAGTTCGACCGCGTTCAGGCGTTGGCGCTGGCGCGTCAGGCGAGTCGTGTGCTGGTCAACCGGCAGCGCGAGCTTCTGGATTTCGATTTGACGAGTGCTCCGCCGACCGAGGCCGAACTGGCGGGAGTGATCTTGGGGCCGTCGGGCAACCTGCGGGCCCCCGCGATTCGGGTCGGACCGGTGTTCGCGGTCGGATTCAGCGAAGAATTGTTCCGCAGACTGCTGTAACGAGGGCCAACCTGGCCTGTTTCCGGAGGTTGGACTAGCTTCTCCATGCCCGCACGGCGAAGGGACCACCCATTCGTCACAACTGTGACGAAGCGCTACCGGCAGAATGCGACGCAGATCTCATGGACCCGCACGATTTCGATGAACTGTTGTTTGGCAGTCCGGCCTCGGCCGGTGACGACTCGCCCTTGCCATCCGCCGAGCGGGTCGTGGTGCCGCCTTTGGACCCCAAGAGTCCGCAGCACTATCTCAGTCGCGAACTGAGTTTTCTTGCGTTCAATGA
>CAZAHQ010000018.1:7859-19186 GCA_964484415.1 uncultured Acidobacteriota bacterium
CCAAGAGTCCGCAGCACTATCTCAGTCGCGAACTGAGTTTTCTTGCGTTCAATGAACGAGTCCTGGCGCAAGCGCGCGACGCCTCGTTGCCGCTCTTGGAGCGGCTTCGCTTCCTGACAATCAGTTGCACTAACCTGGATGAGTTCTTCGAGATTCGCGTTGCCGGTGTCAGTCAGCAGATCCACTACAACCTGACCAAACGAACCTCCGACGGCCGCACTCCGATCGAGACAGTGGCAGCGGTGAGTGAGCAAGCGCATCGCTTCGTTGCCGAGCAGTACCGCGTCTTGAACGAAGAACTGATGCCCGCCATGGAGCGGCAGGGCCTGGCGGTCCGCAAGCGCGGCGAGTGGACGCCTGCGCAGACCCGGTGGATCGCTGAGTTCTTCGAGCGCGAAGTGCTTCCGGTGTTGACGCCCTTGGGGTTGGATCCGGCGCATCCGTTCCCGAGAATCCTCAACAAGAGCCTCAACTTCATCCTGCAGCTCGAAGGCAAAGACGCCTTCGGTCGCGCCACCGATCTGGCCGTGGTGCAAGCGCCGCGGTTGTTGCCGCGGTTGATCGAGTTCCCAGCGGAGATCGCCACCTGCCCGCACGAGTTCACGTTGCTGTCATCGGTGATTCACGCCCACGTCGGGCAGTTGTTCCCAGGGATGAGGGTCAAGGAGTGCTGGCAATTCAGGGTGACGCGCAATGGCGATCTGTTCGTCGATGAGGAAGAGGTCGACGATTTGCTGCACGCGCTGAAGGGCGAGCTGTCACGCCGCAACTACGGCGATGCGGTGCGACTCGAGGTCGTGGCCTACTGCCCACCCGAAATCTACGAGTTTCTGTTGGAGCAGTTTGGCTTGACCAAGGACGCGCTCTACCTGGTCAACGGCCCAGTGAATCTGAATCGACTCTCGGCGCTGTACGACCTGGTGCGCCGTCCGGACTTGAAGTACCCGTCCTTTCTGCCGGGCACGCCCAAGGAGCTTCCGCCCGGCGCCGACCTGTTCGAGGCGCTGCGAAAAGGGGACGTGCTGCTGCATCATCCGTTTCAGTCGTTCACACCGGTCGTGGAGTTCGTGCGCCAGGCGTCGCAGGACCCGCAGGTGTTGGCGATCAAGCAGACTCTCTACCGCACCAACAACAACTCGCCGCTGGTCGACGCGCTGCTCGATGCCGCTCGAGCGGGCAAAGAGGTCACCGCGGTGGTCGAGTTGCGTGCTCGCTTCGATGAAGCTGCCAACATCGAGTTGGCGACCCGGCTTCAGGAAGTGGGCGCCAAGGTCGTGTACGGGATCGTTGGCTACAAGACACACGCCAAGATGACACTCGTGGTGCGTCGCGAAGGGGCGGTGCTGCGCCGGTACGTCCACCTCGGAACCGGCAACTACCACACCGGTACCGCCCGCGCGTATACCGACTTCTCGCTGCTCTCGGCCAGCGACAAGCTGGGCCAAGATGTGCACAACCTATTCACGCAACTGACGGGGCTTGGACGTGTGAGCAAACTGCAAGCGCTGCTGCAAGCGCCGTTCACCCTGCACAAGTCGTTGTTGGCTTTGATCGAACAAGAGGCGCAGGAAGCGCGGGCCGGCCGGCGCTCGCGGATCATCCTGAAGATGAACTCGCTCACCGAGCCGCGCGTGATTCAGGCGCTGTATCGGGCCTCGCAGGCAGGTGTGCCGATCGATCTGATCGTGCGAGGGCTGTGCTGTTTGAAGCCGGGGATCCCTGGACTGTCGGAGAACATCAGAGTCCGCAGCATCATCGGCAGGTTCTTGGAGCATCACCGCGTGAGTTACTTCCACGCACGAGGCCAAGAGGTCGTCTATCTGTCGAGTGCCGATTGGATGGATCGCAACTTCTTCCGTCGTGTCGAGATCGCATTCCCGGTCGACGATCCGAAGGTCAAGAGTGCCGTGATCGCGCAAGGTTTGCAGCTATACGTCGAGGACAACGTTCAGTCCTGGTCCTTGCAATCCGACGGTTCGTATCGTCGGGATCATGCCGATCCGGGTGAGCGTGGCCGTAGCGCGCAACAAACGCTGCTTGCGCGACTTTCGGAACGCTGGTCGTAACGATTCGCATCAGGCGTTCGGGTGCGGGCGAGCAGCGGCTGCTTCGATCATCGCTGTGTGCCGCGCACCTTTTGCTTACATCCCTTTCCAGCGAAGCAGGAGTGTGGCAAGTCCCAGGAACGTGAAGAAGCCGCCAACATCGGTGCAGGTCGTGACGAACACCGCGGACGCGACGGCGGGGTCGATGCCGTAGCGCTTGAGGAGCATCGGCATCATCGATCCGGCCACACCCGCCACAACCATGTTGATGAGTAGCGCAACGGCGAGTACGGCACCCACCCCGACATCGCGAAACAGAAGCGACGCCACCAGGAAGCAGACTGCGCCGTTGAGCGCCCCGGTGCCGAGTCCAACGAGAACCTCCTTGGACAGCACGCGGAGCATCCCCGGAATCTGTTCGAGCGCCAGTGCGCGCACCACCACGGTCAGCGCTTGTGTCGCAGCATTACCGCCCATTCCCGCCACGATCGGCATCAAAGCCGCCAAGGCCGGCAACTTGCCGATCGTGCCGGTGAACATCCCGACCACGCTCGCGGCCAGGAATGCAGTACCCAAGTTGATCACCAGCCACGGTGCACGCAGGCGCAGCGAACGTGTCGCGGGTGTATCGGGCCGCTCGTCGACCGAGACTCCCGACAGGGCGAGCAGTTCCTCGGTGGCCTCGTCTTGCAACACGTCGATCACGTCATCGACGGTCACCTGTCCAACCAACACTTCCTCTGCATCGATCACCGGCAACGCCATCAGGTGGTACTGCTCGATCAGCCGCGCCGTCTCTTCCTGAGATGTCTCGGTGGTGACCGCGATGACGTCTCGATCCATGATTCGCTCGAGAGGCGTGTCCGGTTTGGAGACCAAGAGGCGTCGCATATTGACCACGCCGCACAACCGCTCGTCATCATCCACGACATACAGATAGATCAAGGAACCCTGCACTCGCTCGCTTTCCTCTTGCAAAGCTCCGATCGCCTGCGCCACGCTCTGCGCTCGCCGCCCAGCGAACACGATCGGGCTCATCATGCGTCCAGCGGTGCTGGCATCGTGTTCCAACAACTCGCGGACCGCGTCGGCCTCGGCGCGGTTCATCAGAGACAACGCAGCTTCGGCGCGGTCTCGCGGAAGACGCTCGGCCAGACGTGTCGCTTCGTCGACCGGCAATACATCGAGCAAGCGCGCCAGGCGATGAGGCTCCAGATCAGCGATCAGGGCCACGGACAGATCGTCTGGCAGCTCACTGAGGATCGCCGCTGCGCGATTCCACAAGTTTTCGGTCAAAAGCACCGCGAACAAACGCCGCCGTTCAACCGCCGCGAGCGCCTCGAACAGCAGCGCGGCGTCGGCAGGACGAGCCCGTTGCAGCAACTTCGCCAAGTTGGCGTGTGCGTCGCGGTGCAGGAGCTTCCGTACGGTGTGGACAGCCTGCGGCGTCGCTCGTGCCGTGAGCGGCGCATCGAGTCGCCACGTAATGCGAGGCATTGCAGTTCCTCCGCGGTCAACTGAACTGAAGCATGTAGCCGGCCTCGGCCAACGCGGTCGCCTCGTCATCCAAATCGGCGCGCGTCAGCGGGTGGTCGTCGAGCCATCCTGGTGGAAACGCCAATCGCAGCGAGGTGTCCTCGGCCGCCAGCGAAACGATCGGCAATCGGCGAGGGCTCCGCGCCCGGTTCAGCAGCACGGCGAGGCGCAGCAGCACAGCCAAGCGCAGCACCGATTCGGCGTCGCTGCCAGGGAGTCCCTCGATGCTCGACCGATTCAAACGGCGCCGGTGGTTTTGGATCAGCGCGGCAAGCAGCAGTTGATCGTCGCTGGAAAACCCCGGCATATCGGAATGCGTCACGAGATACGCACCATGTTTGTGGTACCCCGAGAAGGTGACTGCCATTCCCGCCTCGTGAAGCCGTGCGGCCCAGATCAGGGTTTGACGAGACGCCGTGGAGTCGAGGCTCCAGCTCTTGCCGGCCTGCGAGAGCAACTGAAGCGCGGATCGCTCGACGCGCGCCACCTGCTCGAGATCGATGTGGTAGCGCTCCAACATGCGGCGGATGGTGTGGTCACGCACGTCCTCGTGCCGGATCCGGCCGAGCAGATCGTAGAGCAGACCTTCACGCATGGCGCCGGACGCAGCGACGACTCGATCGATGCCGAGGCTCTCGCAGAAGGCAATGAGAATCGCCAACCCGCCCGGGAGCACCGCGGCCCGATCATCGCGCACGCCAGGCAGATCGAGGCGCGAAACCGAGCCTGCCGCGATCACCGCTTTGCGGAGTTTTTTCAGTCCATCCAAGGTGATTCCGTCGCCCCAACCGAGACTGCGAATGCACTCGTCGATGGCTTGAATGGTGCCGGAGGAGCCGACGCACGACTCCCAGCCCAGCGCCTTCAGTCGCCGCTCGATCGCTTGTAGATCGCGTTGTGCCGTGAGTTCCGCCTTGCGGAATCGCTCACGATCGAGCCCACCACCGGGGAAGAAACTCCGCGAGTAGGTAACGCAACCCATGCGCATGCTCTCGGCCTCGAGCACCTCGAACGCTTCGCCAAGGATGCACTCGGTACTTCCGCCGCCGATATCGATCACAAGACGCCGCGCCGACGCTTCGTGCAGGCTGTGAGCGACTCCCAGATAGATCAGCCGCGCCTCTTCGCGACCAGGAACGATTTCGATCGGGACGCCTCCCAGTGCTTGCTGTGCCTTGCGCAGAAAGGCGCGTGCATTTTTCGCGCGTCGCAAAGCGTCGGTTCCCACGGCGCGGATCTGCTCACGAGGAAGGTCGCGAAGCCGCTGGCCAAAGCGTGCCAAACAGGCGAGCGCACGGGCCTGCACGTCCTCCGTGAGCCGTTGCTCTTCGTCCAGCCCGGACGAGAGTTGTATCGCCTCACGGAGTCGATCGATCAGGTGCAGTTCGGAATGAACGACACGCGCGATCGCCAAGTGAAAGCTATTCGATCCAAGATCGACCGCGGCTACGGTCGACGGTGTCGCCGGACCACTCACGCGCCTGCTCCTTGCTTGGGATGCGCTGCCGACAAGAGACTGCAGAAGGGGAGCGCCCCGCGCGAGAGGATACCCAAAGCGAGGATCTGCTGCGCGGATCCCCGCCAACTATCGCTGCTTCGGTATGCTTGGCCCATGAGCCTGTACGCAATCGGCGATGTTCATGGTTGCTGGCACACGTTGGAGCGACTGCTGAAACGTCTGTCGCGCCATGACGCGTCCCAGCAACTCTGGTTCGTGGGCGATCTGGTCAATCGCGGGCCCCATCCGTTGGCGACGCTGCGATTCGTGCGCGATCTCGGTGACGGCGCCGTGACGGTGCTGGGGAATCACGACCTGCGGTTGCTCCGGATGGCGTTGGCGGGGGAGCGAATGGATGCGCGAGGCTGGCTCTCAGAGGTGTTCGAGGCGCGCGATTCAGTCGAACTGATCGACTGGCTGCGACACCGTCCGCTGATTCACCGCGCTGCGGGGTGGACTCTGGTGCATGCCGGTCTGCTGCCGGGTTGGAGCATTGCGGAGGCCGAGACCCGGGCGCGTCGGATCGAATCGACCCTCCGTTCCGACGGGGCGCTCGCGCTGCTCGAATTGCATCGAGCCTCGCCCGAGATCTGGGCACGCCACTCGAACCGGCAGGTTGAGCTTGCATCGGACCTCGCAGCCCTGACCCGGCTGCGTTACTGCGACAGCGCCGGTCGCAGTGACTCGAGTTTCGATGGGGCCCCGGGCCAGGCTCCCCCGGAGTTGGTCCCGTGGTTTCGCCATCCGGCACGACGCTCCCGAGACGAGTCGATCGTGTTCGGGCATTGGTCGAGCCTGGGACTGTACCGGGGCGAGGGTGTGCTCGCGATCGACACAGCCTGCACTCGGGGCGGGCAACTCACTGCCGTCGATCTCGTCGATGGAGTCGTCTTTTCTGAGCCGCGGGATTCGCGCGACGCAAGCGGTGCTTGACCCTCAGCGCGCGCCGCCGTAAACAGGTGCGGTGTCTGAACAGGCTGGAATCAACCGCCAGCAGTTGATCGACGCGCTTCTACGCGCCGCAGGATCTTGCGTCGGTGCGGCCCAGCATCTGGGCATCGGCCGCGCGACGCTTTACCGCCTGCTCGATCGACTTCAGATCGATCCAGAGTCGCTCCGGGTCATCGGTGGACGGTATGAGTTGATCGCCGCGCTAGGACAGGGCGGGCAAGCCTGGGTGTTCAAGGCTCGCGATCGTTCTTCGCCGAATGCCCTGCGTGCACTCAAGTTGTTTCGTTTGACGGAGGGAACTACGCACAGCGCGACACTCGAGAACGAGTTCCGATTGCTCTCGCTGTTGCGTCATCGCGGACTGCCGCGGGTCCACGACTACGGTTCTGAGCCTCGACTCGGCATCGCGTTCGTGACGATGGATCTGATTGCGGGGCGCCCGTTCCTCGAAGCGCTCCGCGGGCGGCGTATCGTCGAGACGGCGGCAGTACTTGTCGAACTGCTCGACGTGCTTAGCAACCTGCACCGCGCTGGCCTGGTACATCGTGACATCAGTTCGGCGAACGTCCTGGTTGACCTCTCGGATGACAGCGCGGTTCGACCCTCCGTCTTTCTGGTCGATCTCGGGCTGGCACAGACGCTGGCAGGGCAACGATCGCAGCCCGCGGGAAAAGTGAATTACCTCGCGCCGGAACTCATCGATGGACAGCCGGCATCGGCGCGTTCCGATCTCTATGCCGTTGGAGTGTTGGGGTATCTGGGGCTGGCCGGCCGGTTGCCGTGGATCGACCGGGAGGCCGCCGCTGACACCGATGCTCTTCATCCGCTGAGGCTGCGCGACGTTGTGCCCCATCTGGACGGTACGATCGAACGGGTCTTGACCAAGTTGGTCATGTGGGATCCGGCGCAACGTTACGGCGATGCAGCGTCCGCGCGGGATGATCTGTTGAGTTGTCCACTTCTGCGCCGCGCTGCTTGGTCCAGAACGCGAGGCGTCGAATCGCCGCTGGTGGGTCGAGAGACTGAGCTGCACACAATCGCAGAATGGCGCACTGCGTCCGACGCCGTGCCAGGCCTTGCGGTGCTGGCCGAGGTCGGCGTTGGAAAGTCTCGCCTACTGAACGCTGCCGCAGATGAAGCGCGAGCGAGTGGTGCGCACGTGCTGCTGTTGTCTAGCCGCGAGCGTGCAGGCTTCGGCTTGTCTCAATTGGGGCACGGTTTGCGGTCGGTCGCGGCGAGGCTCGGAGCCGATGAATCCAGCCGCGAAGCGGTGTTGCGGCTCGCCGAACAACTCTCATCGCCCCAACTCGGCGAGAGTGCGCTGGCCTCGCTCGAATCCGGAGCGCAGTTGTTGAGCACCGTTTGCGGGCAGCGCGGTTTGCTTCTGATTTGCGATGACCTGCATGAGGCCGAGGCCGCGTTGCTCGATCTGTTGGCGAGTTGGTTGCGTCGCTGGAGTCAGACCGGGATGCGCTTGCTGGTAGCGTCCCGCACACCCGCGCCCGGCGGTCCACTCGACCGGATGTTGCGTGCAGCCCAAGTCGAAGGGAGCGTTCAGAAACTGATGTTGGCCCCGCTCGATCAGCGCGCGACGCAACAGTTGATCGCCGCGCAGACCGACAGTGCCCAGGCGGCGGTCTCGTCTCAGCGTCTGTTCGAGTTGACGGGCGGGAACCCGCTGTTTCTCGAGCTGGTGCTCGAGGAGTCCGCCCGTTCTGAATTCGAGGCGCAGAGCAGTCAGTTGCCGGCCAGCATCGAGGCTGCGGCACAGGAACTCGTCGCGCACTTGGTCGGGCCGGCCCGTGCCTGGAGTGAGGTGATTGCCGTTGCCGACGGCCCGTGCCGCGAGGAGGACGTGCAACGCATCAGTGGTGTCTTCATGACTGAGCAAGACCTGGGATCTGCCGCCTCCGTCTTGATTCGGGAGAGCGGCCGCGTCGATTTTCGTCATCCGTTTCTGCGAACTGTTCAGCGTGGGCAACTGGAGGAGCAACGGCGGCGGGATCTGCATCTGGCATGGGCAGAACGTTTCGATGGCGACAATGAACGCCTGCTTGATCGCGCCTGGCACTTGGTCGGCGCCGAGGGCGGCTCGAGTGCCGTGCCGGTCTGGCGCGAAGCGGCCGCTCTGCTCGAGAACCGATGGGAGTATCAGCGTGCGACCCCGCTGTTGGAAGCATGGCTCGGCTCCCTGCCTCCTAGCGACCCATCCCGCATGGCGCTCCTGGAGCGGATCGAGCGGGCCTACCATCGCGTGCGTGACGAACGGCGGAGCCTGCAGGTTTGTCAGCAATGGGCCGATGCAGCGCGGGTCATCGGCGACCGTGACGCAGAGTCCAGAGCGGTGGCGAAGGCGGCGGCGCGACATCGAGATCGTGGAGAACTGACGGCGGCGCGGACCCTCGCGATGCAAGCGAATAGACTGGCGACCGAGAGCGGCTCCCGGCAGACGCAGGCGGTGACCGCCAAGATCCTCGGCTCGGTACTGTGGATGGGTTGGGAGCATTCTCGAGCACTGGAACAGTTCGAGCGCGTGCTCGAATACGTGGACGCGCAGGCTGATCCTCACGATGCGGCCCTGAGCTGTCACGATGCCGCCGTCTTGATTCACACCGAAGGACAACAGCAACGGGCGCTCGATCTTCTGGATCGGTCCAAGCAGTTGTTTCGCGCCGCGAAAGACGAGGCGTGGGTTCTCTCTGCTGATAACAACCTCGCGTACCTGATGGCCTCGGTAGGTGACGTCGAGGCTGCCGATCGATTGCTGAGCAACGTGGTTACGCGTTTTTCAACGATGACTCACGGCTTGCCGATCGACCCGTACCTGGAGTCGCGCGCGATCACGCTCTGGCGCCTCGGGAAGTACGAGGAGTTGGTAGACGTGTGCGACAGGTTGATCGGCGAGGCATCTCGCTTCTCCCGTTCGGAGCCGAGGATCGTGGGGCTTTTGTTTCGTGCGGCAGCTCTGCGCGAGATGGACGACCGCGCCGAAGCTCGGCGTCACGTGCGGCTGGCGGTCGAACTGGCGGAAGCGATCACCGCGCCACGGCAGGAGGCGTTTGCACAACTCGCACGCGCGCGCGATCTGCGTGAGGACGATCAACCTGGCGCAGCCGAAGAGATCGCAACCGCCATCTATCAGCAGGCGATCGCAGTTCCGCGTTTGAGGGTTGCTGCACTGGCGGCGATCGAGTGCGCCGAGTGCGCCTTGGCTCGACGCATGGCGCGGGAGGCACTGGCGCATTTGGAGAAAGCCGAAGCGGCGCTGTTGGTGAATCGTGAGGATGCTTCGTGGCGCCGCGTGCAGTTCCTCGCGGTCCGAGCTCAGGCCCGACTGGCGGACGGCCAGCGAGTTCCAGCGTTGGCCGATCTGGAGCAGGGATTGGGTCTAGCGCGTGTTCACGGAGCTGCGGCCGACTATCTCGTATTGCTGCGTACGGCGTCCCGAGCCTATGCGGATCAAGGCGATACGGCGCGCTCCGTGGCGATGTTATCGGAAGGGGCTGCAACACTCGAGCGATTGGGAGCTGCGATCTCCAACCCGATACTGAAGGCGCGGTTCCTTGGGCGCCCGGATCATGCCGCGATGCTGGACGCAGCGCGCCGGAGCTCGGGTTTGGGCAGGCACTCAGCCTCGCCGCGACTCGCTCCCGCATCGATTCATGGTCTGGTCGATGTCGGCCAACGAGTGGCAGCAGGCGAGGCGATCGAGCCGCTGCTGGTCAGAGTGGTTGAGTTGGCGATCGATGCCTCGGGGATGGAGCGAGGCGCGCTGGTTCTGCGCCGAAAGGAAGGCGATGAACTGTATGTCGCTGCGGCAATCGGCCTGGAGAGTGAAACCACGGTCGATGCGTTGCGGTTATGCCAACGAGTTCTCGACAAGGCGATGGGTGGTCAGGCGGTGATCGCGCGTGACGCGCGGCTGAATCCTGAACTGACCGATGCTCCGTCTGTCGGGTTGCTCGGAATTCGGTCGGTGGTTTGCCTGCCGCTACGCGTGGGTGAGGAAGTTCGGGGTGCACTCTACTTGGACACGCAGCGAGTGGAAGCGCTGTGGGGCGATCAGGACATCGGTTTCCTCGAGGCGCTCGCAGCCCAGGCCACGCTGGCTATCGAGTATTCGGAGCTGGTGGAGAAAGTTCGTTCCGAACGCGATCTGTGGCGCGCGGCGGCGCTACCACTCGACAGCCTCGGGGAGATGTTGGGTGGGTCGAGCTCAATGGCGGATGTCTTTGAGCGACTCAAGAAAATCGCGCCGTCGGCCGTCGCGGTTGTCATCTGTGGTGAGACAGGTACGGGCAAGGAACTCGCGGCGAAGGCCATCCACGCGCTGTCATCGAGAGCCAATCGTCCGTTCGTGGCCGAGAACATGGCCACACTCCACGAATCACTGGCAGAGAGCCAGTTGTTCGGGCATGCGCGCGGTGCGTTCACCGACGCACACGAAGCGCGCAAGGGGCTGTTCGCGCAAGCCAACGGCGGCACGCTGTTCTTGGACGAGATCGATGGGCTGCGGCAAGACTTGCAGGCTAAGCTGCTGCGTGTCTTGGAGACGGGAGAGTTCACGCCTCTCGGTGCCTCGGAGTCGGTGCGCGTCGACGTTCGCGTCGTGGTGGCGACGAAGCGTGACCTGGCGGAGCTCGTCCGGGAAGGATCGTTCCGCGCCGATCTCTACTTCCGGCTGAACGTGATGACGGTGACCCTTCCGCCGCTGCGCGAGCGCCCGGGGGATGTTCGTCGCCTGGTTAAGCATTTCCTTCGTTCGCACCCAGGCAATCAGCCCCTCTCGATTACCCCGGAGGCGATGTCGCGGCTGGTCGCTCATCAATGGCCAGGCAACGTTCGGGAACTGCAGAACACCGTTACGCGAATGATCGACCATGCTGTTGACGGGCGAATCGATTCCGCCGTGCTGCAATCCGATTCACAATTCTCGGGTGCGAAGCGGCGGGTCAGTCGGGTATCGCGGCACGAGGATCCTCAGCATGATCAACAGCGCGAGGTGCAAGAGGCGCTGGACCTCTGTCGTGGTGTTCGATCAGCGGCTGCGCGCCATCTCGGCGTCTCGCGAGCGACCCTTTATCGGTGGTTGGAGCGCTACGGGATCGGCCGTAAACCGGATTGAGTTCGGGGTGGCCGGTCGACCCCGTTCTCGAAATGAGATAAATCGGGGCATGTGTCTCGTGGGGTGAGACAGATTAGTGGGTCTGTCTCTGGCAGTAAGCTGTTGATATGTATCGACTTGAAAACAATCCCAACGGGTACAGCAGGTGCAGCTAGCTAGGCACTCAGTAGGT
>CAZAHQ010000019.1:0-19055 GCA_964484415.1 uncultured Acidobacteriota bacterium
GGCCGCCTCACCACCGCAGAAGACCTCAACCGCGACGGCAACCCGACCAACGACGACTCCGATGCCGATGGTCGACCCGACTACCTCGATGTCGACGCGCCGTTGGACACCGATCGCGACGGCGTGGTCGACACGATCGACGTTGACGATGACGATGACGGCATCCTCGACACGATCGAAGGGAACGGCGACCTCGACGGCGACGGCATCCCCAACCGGCTCGACATCGATGCCGACAACGACGGCATCGTCGACAACGTCGAAGCCCAAGGCGAGACGGGCTATCGCCCGCCCAGCGGCAACGACACCGACAACGACGGCCTCGACAACGCCTACGACACCGATAACGGCGGCACGCCGATCACGCCGGTCAACACCGACGGTGCCGATCAACCCGACTACCTCGATCTGGACAGCGACAACGACACGGTGCCCGATCGGATCGAAGGACACGACGCCGATCACAACGGCATCGCCGACCGCGTCGCGTCCGGCACCGACGCCGACAACGACGGGCTCGACGACGCGTTCGATACCGTCAACGGCTTCGGTCCGGGGAACGAAACCGGCAGCAACGCACCGCTGCAAAACACCGACGACACCGACAATCGCGATTGGCGCGACACCGACGACGATAACGACGGGCTCCTGACCAAGGATGAAGACGCCAACGGGGATGGCGATCCGACCAACGACGACACCGACGATGACGGCCGTCCCGACTACCTCGATCTTCCGTTCGAGACACAACTGATCGTTCGCAAGGAAGCCACGGTGACCAGCACCACCATCGGCGGTTTGGTGCCGTACACGATCACCGTCAGCACCCGCAACGCCACCGGACCGTCGGTCAACGGCGTGACGGTGAGCGACTCACTCCCTGTCGGCTTCAAGCTGATCCCCGAGTCACCACGCTTGGTGTTGGCGGGCGAGGACGGTCGCTTCGGCACGCGCGACGATGTTTCCACCGCAGTGTCTTTCAGTGGGTCGCGACCGGTGGTCTTCGGTCCATTCAGCATCAGCACCGGCGATCCAGTGCAATTACGCTACACGCTGCGCGTTGGCACCGGTGTGATTCCGGGCTCGGCACGCAACACCGCGACACCGTTAGTGGGTGGTCTGCCGGCCGGGCGCGCCGCCAGTGCCACGGTCACGATCGAGGCCAACGATCCGATCTTCGATCGCACCACGATCATCGGAAAGGTGTTCAACGACAAGAACGGCGACGGCATGCAAACCGAGGGCGAGGACGGCGTGCCGGGTGTGCGGATCGCTACCGTCGAAGGGTTGGTGGTTGAAACCGACCCTGCCGGTCGCTATCACTTGGCAGACATCGATGGTGGTCGCCTCGAACGCGGGCGCAACGTGATCCTCAAGCTCGATCCGGCCACGCTGCCTCCCAGCACCACACTCACCACACCGAATCCGCGCGTGGTGCACATCACGCAAGCGATCATGGCCAAGATCAACTTTGGCGTGAGACTTCCGGAAGGCTCCGCCAACGGCGGCTCGAACAGTTCGCTGCAGTTGCCGAGCGGCGGTTCGATCTGGTTGGTCAAAGACCCTTCGGTTCGCGATCCACGTCTGGACGTGACGGCGCCGATCCGCGCGATCGCCCCTGGCCTGCCAGGATTCGCACCGCTCACGTTCCAACTTCGCAGCAACTACTCTTCGTTTATCGAGAGCTACGAGTTGTTGATATATCGCTCCACCGATAGCGATCTCGCGCGGCCGATCAAGACGCTTAGCGGCCAGCGGGTTGGGCTCGATACCGGCGTCACCTGGGATGGCAGCACCGACGATGGCAGCGTCTTGCACGCCGGCGACTCGGTGCAGTACGTGCTGCGTGTGCGCGGCCAGAAGGGCGGGATCGACGAAACCGCGGCGCAGACGATCGGCTTCGTCGAGGCACTCAAAGACGACAGCACCAAGTTGGCAGTACCGGCGCAGATCGCACAGCAACCGCCGGCCAAACAGACGATTCAACTCACCGGCGACCGTGTTCGGATTCACGGCGAAGGGCTGGCGCCAGGCGCTCAGCTCCAGATCAACAAAGAAAGCGTGCCGGTCGATGGCGCCGGGAAGTTCGTGGTCGAACAGCAAGTCCCCACCGGTGAGCATCGTTACGAGGTGGAGGTAGCAGGCAAGGATAGCTTCCGCGGCAACCTCGACGTCAGCGTCGACGACAAGTACTTCCTGATGGTCGGACTGGCGGAGTTGACCGCCGGCAAGAACAGCGTCAGCGGGAACGTCGAGGCACTTTCAGGCGATGAGCAGTTCGACGAGACGACCTACCAGACTGGCCGCGTGGCGATGTACCTGAAGGGGAAGATCAAAGGGCGTTACCTGCTCACGGCGCAACTGGACTCGCAAGAAGAAGATCTGGGCGATCTGTGGCAGCGGCTCGATCAGCGCGATCCGCGCCAACTGTTCCGCCACATCGACCCTGATCGCTACTACCCGGTGTACGGAGACGATTCGACAACGATTTCCGATGTCGATTCACAGGGCCGTTTCTACCTGCGCTTGGATTGGGACCAGAGCGAGGCGGTGGTCGGTAACTTCCACACCAACTTCACCGGCACCGAGCTGGGCGAGTACAACCGCTCGCTGTCCGGTGGTCAGTTGCATTACCGCTCTTCCAAGCTGACCACCTATGGCGACAACCGCCACGATGTCAGCGTGTTTGCATCGCAGCCTCAGTCGGCCTTCGGGCACAACGAGTTCCTCGGCACCGGCGGTTCGCTCTACTACTTGAAGGACACCAACGTCGTGATCGGTTCCGAAAAGGTGTGGGTCGAAGTGCGCGATCGCGATTCCGATCGCGTGATCGAGCGGCTCACACTGGAGCGCGGTCGCGACTACGAGGTCGACGAACTACAGGGGCGGCTGATTCTGACCCGTCCACTCGCGCAGGTTGTCGACCAGCTCGATCCGTCGCTGATCAAGGACGATCCACTCGACGGCAATCGTGCCCTGCTGTTGGTCGACTATGAGTACGTACCATTAGGCTTCGACCCCAACGACGCGAGCTTCGGCGCACGCGCCTCCACCTGGGTCGGCGACAAGCTCCGCTTGGGCGCCACGCATGTCACCGAAGGACGCCGCGAGACCGACTATCAAATGTCGGAAGCCGATGTCGTGCTGCGCGGCGGCAAAGGGACGTTCTTGAAGTTGGAGTATGCACAAACCGATGAAACGCAGACTGCCAATTCGTTCGGCTCCACCGACGGCGGCCTGACCTTCAGTCAACCGTTCACATCGCCGGCGTCGGCAGCGCGCAGCGCCGATGCAATCTCGGTGGAGGGGCGGATCAACCTCGCCGAGATGACCGATGGCAAACACGACGGCGCACTCGGTGCGTGGTGGCGCGAGCGAGAAGCTGGCTTCTCCACCGCACGGCTGCACACCGACGCCACCACCACGGAGTACGGGGCCGAGGCTCGCTGGCGCGTCGGTGAGCAGATCACGTTGTCGGCCCGCGGCGCGTCAACCGAGATCGATGGCCTCACCGATCAACGCTTCATCAGCTTGCAGGGCGACTACCGAACCAAGGGGCGCTGGACGGTGGCAAGTGAGTTGCGCCGCGTCGAGGAACAGCCGGAACTCGGCGATTCGACCACCGCCACACTCGGAGCCATCAAACTTGGCTACAACGTCAAGACACATACGCAGATCTACGGCATCGCTCAATCGACACTCAGTCGCGATGACGGCTATCGCTCCAACGATCTGTTCACCGTCGGCGTTCGCTCCAAGGTCGGCGACGCGTGGGGTCTGCGCGGTGAACTCTCGACCGGCGATCGCGGCGACGCCGCGCGCCTCGGGGTCGATTGGACGCCGGCCGCCGATCGCACGATCTACATGAACTACACCGAGCAGGCCGATCGCACCCAAGGTAATCGCGGAACGATCACCGTCGGCCGGCGCCAGCAGATTTCGAATCAACTTTCGGTCTTCAACGAGAGCCAGTTCGGTGGCGGCGATCAACCGGCGTCGGCTGCGCACGTCTTTGGCTTGAACTGGAAACCGACCGAGCGCTGGCAACTCGGCGCCACGGTCCAGCGCAGCTCGCTCGACGATCAAACCAACGGCGGCATCGATCGCGATGCGGCCGGCTTCTCGCTCGGCTATCTCGACGAGGCCACGAGCTACAACGGCAAGCTCGAGTACCGGGACGACGACGGCGCCACGCAACGCACGCAGTGGCTGGTCACCAACTTCTTCAAGCGCAAGATCACTCAAGGCCTCTCGCTTCTCGGCCGCTTCAACCTATCGCAAACCGAGAACAGCACCACCGCCGACGAGTTCAATGACGCGCAGTTCCGCGAGGTGAGCTTTGGCTTTGCCTACCGCCCTGCCCACTTCGATCGCGTCAACCTGCTGGGCAAGTACACGCTGCTTTACGATCTTGTCGGCCCCGAGCAGAGCGTGCTGCGCCCCGATCAACGCAGCCGTGTCGCGTCGCTCGAGAGCAACTGGCAGTTGTCTCCGCGCTGGTCGCTCGGCACCAAGTTCGCCGATCGTCAGGGCAAGGTGCGCGAGGATCGCGATCGCGGCGCATGGTTCGTCAGCGACGCGTTCCTCGGGATCCTGCAGGTCCGCTTCGATGTGATGGAGGATTGGAACGCGTTGGTCGAGTGGCGCAACCTCACCAGTCGAGAGACTGATGACTCGCGCAGCGGCGCACTGGTCGCCTTGTATCGAGGCGTCGGCGACTACGTCAAGCTCGGCTTGGGGTACAACTTCACCAACTACTCCGACGACCTTACCGACCAGTCGTATGAACAGCGCGGTTGGTTCGTGAAGTTGCTCGGGAAGTTCTGACCTCTGGTTCGATAACTACCCCGTGCGCAACGGAAGACCGCTGCGCACGGGGTAACTCGACCTCGCACCAAACGACATTGAAGCCCGCTTCCACGGCACCAGGTCGCGGGCCAGGTTGTCAGCGCCTCGCGTCAGCGGGCTGGCTGGGCGTGCACGCGCGTGTAGAACTGCGTCGCCAGAAGCTCGAATAGGGTACCGCTCGGGACGCTGACCCTGCGATGGGTGCCGGCGAGGATCACACCATCGTCCGTCGCTGTGGCGTCAATCCCCTGCTTGATTCGTTCCTCCGTGGCCCCGCTGCCCGAAAGGTCGAAGCCCGCGATGTTCATTTTGTTGCGCGCGTTGAGCTTCGCCTCACGAAACGCGGGGCACGGTTCGTGCAAGCACATGATGCCTCGATCGGTAACGCGGTAGTAGCTACCGGCAGGGGTCGTGTCACCACCGGCAATCCACCCTTCTGTCGCGAGGAGAATCGCGCGCTTCACCAAGCGGTTCACCGGCGTCGCCATGACCCTGCCGCGGATCAAGCCACGCCCCTGAGATAGGTTCTCCATGAGCGCCTGCTGCTCGGCATCGCTGAGCCCAAGCGCGCTGAGATCGATCTCTGTGACCTGACACTCGCGGGCCGGTTGGCCGCTCGCACATCGCGTGAGCTCCCGATTGACTCGCTGGATGAAGAAGCCGCCGCACTCAGGCGATGGGCACTCGCGAAGATCGGGTCGCACCGAGAAGTAGGTCGATGTGCTCGAGATCGGATCGGCCGCTGCCGATTGGAGCGAACCGAGACCGCCTAAGAGGGTCACGAGTGACAGGAATAGAACACGTGGTCTCATCGTTACCTCCTTCGTGGCCTTTGGTGTACACCTGCCACGGTTTGGAGGCAACTCGCTGACGCCGTGCGTCGGCTGAGTCACGAACAGAAGCTGGTAAGCCGCGACAAGCGATCGCACAGGAAACGATGGCTCGTGGTCGCGCGGAGAGACTGCGCCGTTCGACCGACGCGGCTGCGACACGCTCGCCTGATTCCTATCGCCAGGCGCACGTCGCCGCTCCGGCAGTTCGGACACCTTCAGTGCAAGACCTCGATACGCGTCACCGGGTGGATCTCGTTCCATCGATTGTGAAGATCCGTAACGTAGGCCCCTGTAACGCGGACACGATCACCGAGGCTGGGGACCGTGACACGTGGAACGTGATCGGCGCATGCGTCCTTTGCCTCGGCTTCGTCTGGGGCATGCTCGCAGATCACCTCGACGACGAGATTTCCGTCGACATGGAGAAGATTCATGAGGTTCAACACCGACTTGTGGTCAGGGTCGAGTTCGATGTGCACGTCACCATCCTTGGCGCGATGCACCCGTGTCACCTGGCCCTCGACAGCGGTGCACGCCTCGACGACTCGTAGTCGTTTCGGGTCATAGACGTGTCTCCACAGTTCGGGATCACAGTCCCCCGCGGGCAACGCTGTCGGAGCCTGCCCCGGGTAGCGAACCCTCATGCCAACGACGAGCGCAACTAGCGCCGCCAAGACCACGACCATCATTCGGCTTCTTCGACTCACTCACGACCCTCCGGTTCTCCCACACCATCTTCGTGAAAACTCGACCGTCTGTTCCTCTGCCGTGGGACGAGCGGCGACCCAACCCGGCGGATCGTGAAATGGTGACGTGCACTACGAACGGCTTGATCGAGTCGCGAGTCTCGGACCTCCGGCTCGATCGCGCCAATCGCCTACGTTCGTCGCCGACAGAGGCATCGACGCTTGCGGCCTGGGAGAGCGGAGCGCTCTCGCCTCACCCCGGATCGACATCACCTAAGCTCTGCCTGAACCGCGCCGGCGCGCCCCTAGAATTCCCTCAAACTCAGAGCGATGAGTTGATCGACCACGTCTTGTGCAGAGCCCCGCTTTGACGTTAGAACTTCCAAGAACTCATCGTGGCTAATCCGGACTGCCCAGTTGGCATCGGTACTCACGCATTCACAACCCCAAATGAAGTAGAGGATCATCGAGAGCAAGGCGAACAACAAGTCTTGATCTGCGGTCTCGAAGCAGTGTCCCGGCTGGTCGATGATCGGAGCGTCGCAGCCAAGAGACGCGCGATATCGGTCGCTGAGCGGCATGCATTCAGACGAGGGCCAGATGCCCCACTCTGTGACGAGTACGACGCACTTCTGCCCTTCGCGTGACAACAGGTGAGCTGCAAGACAACGGGCGATCGCAGTCTTGTGACCGGAGTCGAGTTCTCCGAGCGCGAATCGTTTTCGCTGAAACCCTAGTAGAGGTTTGCGATGAACCCAGAACATTGAGTTCGACCAGCTTCGTGCCTCGTTCTCCGTCATGAATTTCACGTTGCATCCTTCTCTCGCTGAGGTGCCTCACTGCTCGACCACCGCTGGCTAGCGTCAACCTCACTTGCATGCCAGTTGCCTCAATCGATTCTCTGGCCGACTCTGGCTCACGGTTCTGCTACCGAGCTCAACCGACATCTTGTCTGCATATCTCGGGTTCAGGGGCCCGCAGGATGTTAACTCCGAACACCAGTCCTCTGGCAGCGACCGGCCTCGTCGCTCTCTGAGGATCTACGTAGTGCGGGGGTTGGTGCCGAGCATGCTGCGGACACAGGATTGCTCGGAAGATCAGACGACGAACTTCGGCGGTAAGCAGCACAAAGCAGCTGGGTCATCGTCACGCATGAGGTCGGGATGTCTCCGCTTGCCGACCCGGCAAGCCCGCTCATCGAGCAGCACGTTGGACTGTCGATCATCTGGGTCTGAGACCCGACGCGCTCCCCGCCTCGGTCACGACATTGCGCCGGAGCTCACGGGCACCCATTCGGCGCCGCGTTCATCTCCGCATCGCGCGATCCAGCCTGGCCGAGTGGCGATTCGTCCCATGTCCCTGCCCGGCCATCACACCGAACCGCTCGCACCAAGTAGTAGAACGAATTGCCGGCTGCCGGCACGGTGGCGTCCCACGCTTGCTCATCGTTGCTGTCGTTCTCAACACACGCCTGCAGCGATGTGGCGAAATCGCCGCCGGCGGCAAGCAACACGGCAGTGTCTCCGCGCACCACATCGTAGGTTGCACCCTCTTGATGTCGCTGCCAGGTCAGCGTGCTTGCGTCGCTTGCCAGTTGCAGCCCTTGCACCGCGTTGGGTGCCGATGAGCCGGTAACACAGATCAGCTTCGATTTCGATGTTGCCGCGGTACCGGCGACGTTGGTCGCCGCAAGCCGCACCGTGTAGATGCCGGGCTGGGTGTAGATGTGCGCTGCATTCTGCGCGGGGTCGTCGGTGGTCCCATCGTTGTCGAAATCCCAGGCCCACGCGAGCGGTCCGTTGACCGTGCGATCGGTGAGGGTGACCGACAGCGGCACTGTTCCCGATAGCGGCGCTGCGCTGAACTCAACGACAGGAAGGCGAGCCGGATCCTTGATCAACGAGAATGAGTCCGCCACGCTGCCCACACTGTCGAGGAACTTCGCATCGAGTCGATTGCCGCTGAAGTCGAGCACCATTGAACCAAGCCTGTTCATCGATACGAACATCGCCGGGTGATTCAAGTTGCCGCCACTGGCTTGGGCGGAGCTTCCGGCCACCGCATAGACGGCCCCGTCGTGCGGGCTCGCACTCGATACCGGCTTGGTGTAAGCGCCGGTTTCTCCCGGGCGTCCGCTGCCGCTATCGACCTGGTGACTTGCATTGAATGTCGATGAGGGCCCGTAGTGGCCATCGAGAAGATACGAACGCTCGTAAGAATGACTGTGCCCACACAGCACCAGGTCGACGCCGAAATCCTCGAGAATCGGCAGCACGAATCCGCGCATCTCGAGCGACTCTGTATCAACGTCCGAGTCGTGCGACCCCTTCGTGTAGGGCGGATGGTGAAAGAACGCCACGATCCAACGCTGCGACGTCGCCGCGAGATCGTCTTGTAGCCAGGTGAGCATAGGACTGCCCGCTGTCCGCGCAGACTGGTAGGAATCGAGGCAGACGAAGTGGATGTCGGCGTAGTCGAACGAGTAGTACGCCTCGGTACCCGATGCAATTCCACCGGCTTCGGCTCCGGTTGGAAGCGTGAAGATGTCGTAGTACGGTCCGCTCTGCGTCGAAGAGTCGGCAGAGTGACCATCGTGATTGCCGTACGTGGGCCACAAGACCGACTTGGCCAACATCTGCGGATACGTGTCGAACACAGCCGCTTGATACTCCGTATCGGTGCCGTTCGGATAGGCGTTGTCACCCAGCATCATCCACAGGTCGGTGTGCCGAGTTGCTGTGAACGCTGTGTACGCGTCGCGCACGGCGCGCGCGTCGGCGTTGGCAAGGCCGGAATCGCCAAGGACCCAAATGCGTAGCGGCTTGGGTGTGCCCGCGGGCGGCGGCGTGAGCACAGAGTGCTCCGCGTCCCCTCCAACCAGCGGGCCGGCGGTGGTACCCACCGAGTAGTAGTAGCGAGTGTCCGGCGCGAGTCCGGTCAGCACCACGACATGATCGCTGGTCGGAATCGATGAACCTGCGACCGAAGTCAGCAGCGTTGGGCTGGTGCCGTAGCGGACCTCGCTATCGCTAGCGACGTTCGTGCGCCATCGCACCGTGACACCGGTTGACGACCCGCGCTGCAGGTAAGGCCCACGCGACACCATTGGATCGGCGTTGATCGAGAGTTTCGGAACAAGCACAAGATCGCTCGAAGAGGCGCTGGAATTCCAAGCACCGATGGCGAGCACGTTCTCTCCCGCATGCAGAACGGGCAGCGCGAGCGCAGAAATGTCGTGCAGCGGAAGGTAGTTCGCCGTCGCGCCGTTGCTCGACTCGTGCTGCGAGGGGAGAGTGTTCCACGCTGGCAAATCCCCCGGCATCTGCGGTGAGCGATAGACCTCGACGCCATTGACCCACGCGACATAGCCGTCATCCCAATCGGCTCCGAGCCAGATATCGTGTACATCGCTGGGACTCGCGAGCGTAAAGCGCGCGCGCGTATACACCGACACGGTTCCGGCCGGAACGACGGTCAGCAGCAGTTGCTGTGCGCTCGCTGCGGTGTCGTAGCCCACCCCATAGCTGCCGCTCTGCCACCCGCCGTCATCAAACGCTTCCGCGGTCCAGCTCGTGCCGATGCCTGGATCGGCCGCGTTGGCAAGGTGGCGCATCGCAGAGCCGAACTGCACGAGTGTGGTTTCCGCCGGCGCCGCTTGAGGCGCGAGCAAGAACGCGATCGCAAGGATCATCGCCCTGGTAACCGCGCGCGTCGTGCGGCCGCTCATGGCAGAGAGACCAGCAGCGAGTCGAGCCTCGACAGCGCCTGCTCGATTTCTCTTGTCTGACGTGCAATCGCCGGCACGCCTCGCCGCTCGGGAGGAAGAGCACTCAGCCTGGCCAGCGCACGTGCGTACGCGCTGCGCGCCTCGACATTGCATCCTGCGCGCTCGAGCAGCTCCGCGCGGCGCATCGCCCACGAGGGCGGAATCTCGGCGTCGCCCGAGAAGGCCGCGGCGATTCTCTCGGCAGCAGCATCGAATCGTCCGTGCCGCATCTCGATCTCCACGGCGGCACGCAACAGCGTGGTCGGCCGATCAAGTCGACGCAGTCCCGCCTCGAGTGTTTGCAGCGCTTGCTCTGTCTGTGGCGGCACACACGCCTCCAGTGCAGCGGCGCGCTCGATGTAGTACTCGGGCTGTGGGCCGCGACCGATTTCGGCCGCAACGATCGCAGCGCCAAAGTCGGCTGCAGCCAGCGCGGCGTCGCCTCGTGCAGCATGCACGCGGCCGCGCATCACCAGCGCTGACTCGTGCTCGGGATGCGATTGCAGGAAGCGCTCGAGGTGCCCCAACGCAGCGTCGAGTTCTCCTGACGTTCGCATCAAGTCCGCAAGGCCAAGATCGACCGCCGCGAGCTGGGGGTCGAGAGCGCGCGCCGCACGGTAGTCGGCGCGCGCGAGTTCCACCTCCCCGCGCACGCGATAAAGCTCGGCGCGATGAAACCGCGCCACCGCGTCGGTTGGTCGCGCAACCACCCGTCGAGTTGCATCGGCGAGCTGTCGGTCGAGGCTCTCGTGCGCGAGGGCGCTTCCAAGATAGGCGACGAGAAACGCGGCCATGAACGCACGCCGGATTGCAGCACGAACGCTGGGGACGAGTGGCTGAGTACGGGATGTGCTCCCAGGGCTGTCGCGGTGCGTCGGCATGTTGACCGAGAGTATACGAAGAGAACTGCTGAAAGCAGCACGAAGAGTGACGGCTCGCCAGGCAAGCCCGCGATCCGCTTGCCCTCACCGACGAACCGCGATGCGCGTCACGGCGTGGATCTCGCGCGATCGTCTGTTCATCGTGTACGCCGGGTTCGGCGAGTGAATCGACGCTCGTACTCTGCAGGACTCTCGTCGTTGATCGTCGAGTGCCGACGCTCTTCGTTGTAGAAGCACTCGATGTAATCGATCAGCCAACGTCGAACGCTGCTGCGCGGGTACATCCAGCCGTCGATCCCCAGCTCGCGCTTGAGTGTTGCGAAGAAGCGGGATAGCTCCGGTGCGGTGAAAGCATTCGACCCCCGTGACGCTTGCCGTGCTGCGCAAACTTCAGCTCGAAGCCCAGGCCGTCGATGAATCGCGCCCACAGCGGATAGCCCCGAATGCGGTCAAGCTCTGGCTGGTGAATCGCACGTCGGGTTCGGTCGGGCCCGAGGCCGGGCGTCGTCGCGCTGCAACCGGACGATTCTCGCCGTCCTTGCGCGGGCCGCGTTGACGAGAAGCGAAGAACAAATTGCGCTGCGCTCGCATTCGGTGGGGTCTCTTTCATCAGGAATGCGTGCAGACACATCTCTACCACTGGAAGACCCCACTGCTTGCATCTCCTAGCAACAATCAGCACGACAACGCAGCATTGCGCGGCCGCATCGAGCTCTTATCCGATGCGGCCGCACCGCACTCCTGTCTACATGGCGTGCATCGCACTCGTAACCGCGGGCAGATCGTTGATGACCGGCATATTCCATGGCCGGTACCGAGTCTGGCAGCGAGCTCCGTGTTCGTACCCACCACCGGGGTCTGCACCGCGTCGCGGCGCGTCGCGCTCAAGGGCAGGTCGTCGTCGTCCGCTCTGCGCCCGCCGCGTTCTTACCCCAAGTTCCGGTTCCACACCCGGCGACGCGTTCACGTACGAGGTACCAATTGCTCGTGCCGAGTGCCGGCGTCGTCGCGTCCGTGGTTTGTGTGGCCGCGATGTTTTGCGCGATGCACGACTCGTCGCCGCCACCTGGTCCAACCGGCAGAGCAGCGACCCGTCCTCGAAGCACGTCGAATGTGGTACCAGCGTACGGTGGAGGGGCGCCCCACGAGATCGTCGTCTTGTTTGCAGCGATACGCTGATCGTGAACCTCGGTGGGCAGATGCACCCAGGTCAACACGACGGCGGTTGGATCGTAGCGGGTCGTGAAGCCGACGCAGTTCGTCCCGGGTTGAGTGACGTTCGAGAAGGTGCCGGTGTGCGTGGGGTAGACCACGACCGAGTACTCACTGAGTTCCGGCGGAACGAAGCCGTTGGCGAGGCTGACGTTGAGCGTCCCAGCGAGCGTCGCCAGACCCGCACCCGTCAGCTTGAGTTGGTCGTACTGCGTGCCCGGAGTGAGGCCGCCGACTTGGATGTTCAGCGCGCCCGTCGCGGACTGCGTGTAGGCCTGCAAGATGTTGATCGTGCCGATCGGTGAACCGGGAATCACTTGACCGGAGCTCGTGACGCTCGCGGTGATGTTCCCCGCTCCCGTGAGGGTACCGCCTTGGAAGTCGCCGGGGGTCGTGAAGTCCAACTCACCGCCATTGAGAGTGGTCGAGCCAGCTGTCTGAACGAAACTGGCGGTCCCGTTGGTGAAGATCATCCGGCCGCTGAGAGCCTCGACGGCGCCAGCGTTCTTCATCTGGATGCTCATGGCGGTCTCAACGATGCCGCCCGACTTCCTGTACGTACCCGTCGCTAGGTTGTTGAAGATCCCGCGCGTGCCGTTCACGAACGTGAACTGATAGTCGGACTGGCTATCCCAGAGTCCGGAGTTGTTGATGACCGATCCGGCTTCGACCCCAAGCGCTCCTGATCCGGCGTAGGTGGTGGTCGATGGATTGTTCAGCGTCCTGCCCCCCCTGATCTCCTTGCCGATTCCGCTGATTGCCATTCCGCCGTTGGCGTTGGTGATTCCGGCACCTGCCATCGCCCCGCCGGTCCACGTGTAAAGGCCGGTCGTCGTGAACGTCGTCGCGCCCTGCAGCGTTCCACCGGACTGGTTGAACGTCACGACGGTGAACGGGATATTGGTGTTGAGCGTCCCCGAGGCCAGTTGAATCGTGCCCGCGAGACTCGAGCCCGCGTTGAGATCGTGTGTGCCCGTAGCGAACTGCACCGTGCCGCCCGATCCGTTGAAGCTGCCGGTATGCGTGCCGTTCGGCTGAAGGATGAGCGTCCCCGCCTGCGCTAGCACGCTGCCTGTGTTGTGGAACGCGGAGAGGCTGCTGGCAATCGTCGTGTTGCCGGTCCCGGCGGACTTCTTGAAAGTCCCCGAGTTGTTGAATGTCGCGGTGCCGCCGAACGGATTGGACATCGTGTGGTTGTTCTGAGAATCCCACGTTCCCGCGTTGTTGATGATCGCGCCGGATCCAACGCGCACTGCTCCGGTGCTGCTCCAGTTGGTCGTGGCGTTTGTGTTGAAGATCCTCGAAGAACTGATGTCGTGATTGCCGCCGCCGGTGATCGTCAGTGTGCCGTTGACCGTCGTCGTTCCAGTGCCGGTCTGCGCGCCACCGCCCCAGGAGAACGGGCCACCGATGGTCAGGTTGCCGGCGCCGGCGATCGTGCCGCCGTTCTCGGTCAACGCACCGAAGCTGTTGATGGTGCTCGCGCCGTCGAGCGTGAGTGTGTTCGCCGACATAGAGAGCGTCTGCGTGCCTGAGGAGCCGCCTACGGTGAGCGATGCGACTTGAGAGCTCACGTTCAACGTGACGGTATACGTTCCCGCCAACGTGATGACGGCGTCGTCGGTTGCCGCGGGGACGCCGTTGGGACTCCAGTTCGTGGTGACGCTCCAGTTTCCGCCGGCAGCGTTGTTCCAACTCTTTGTCACGAGCGGCGCTTGCAGCGGTGCCGAGAATGCCGATGTGTTGCCCGAGGGGTCGGTCGCTGTCGCTGTGATGGAGGCGCGGGACGCGATCCCTTGTGGAACGAGTAGGTGCAGCTCGGCCTTGCCATTGGGATCGGTTACCACGCTGGCCGAGAAGACGAGCTTGTCTCCTTCGCGACGCGCAGTTTGCGCTGTGGTTGGCGCACCGATCTGCGACTCCAAAAGCGATCCCTTCGCGCGCGTCGAAAACACCTCGACATGGTACTCAGTCGAGGGCAGTGATCGAAGCTCCCCTTCGATCAGAGTCCCCTCGCTCGCTCCATCAGGTCCGCTGTGCCGTGTCGCAGACAGGAGCGAAGGTGCGTTCTGCTCGTTGTTTGCAGCGATGCGGGGCCCTCGTACGGTGAGCGGCGCATCGGGCGCGAGTGCGATCCCATCCAGTTTGTTCCCCACGATGCGGTTTCCAAGCACCGCGTTACCAACGGCGTCGATCCCGGAAAGAAGTACACCGTGACCACCGTTCGCAACGATCTCGTTTCTCGATGCAGGTGAGATGCCGCCGACGACGTTGTCGCGCGAGTCTACAATCAGCACGCCGCTGCCGGCGTTGGCCGGCGGCTCTTCTGCGTGGACTTCTCCGCCGATGAGATTCCCCTCGATACGGTTGTGCCCGCCCCCCTCCAGGCGAACGGCGTCGCCCGCGAACCCTCGAATGACGAGCCCGCGAATCGTTGTGTGTTCCGCGCGAACGAGAATCCCCGGGCCAACGCTGCGGGCGGTTCCATCCAGCACCACCATGTAGCGTGCGTTGATAGCGTCGGTCTGCGTGTTCGGTGATGAGCCGGTTTGGCTGAATCCGTCGATGACGACCGCATCGGCGATCGCCGGGAGCGAAGTCTGCAGTCGGATGAGATGCGGACCATCACCGGGGATCGCGAAGACGATCGTGTCGGGCGCGGCATCGTTGACCGCATCGTTGGCATCGAGAATCGCCCAACGCAGCGAGCCGGGACCATCGTCGCTTGCGTTCTCCACGACGAAGGTGCGCGGTTTACTCTGGCGACTGCCCGCGCTCTCGGCGCTGGAGGTCGCAGCCGCGTTTGGATCAGTCGTCGGTGGCCAGTCGTTCGCAGCGTAGCTGACGAATGCTGGGCAGAGCGCCAATACCATCGTGACCTTCACGAGCCGTAAGAGATGGTGCTTGATGAGCCAACGCGTTGTGTTCCCCGCTCTCCGTGCCATGGTGATCTCCCCTTCTCTTTGCCAATGAACTGGTATCGGCTGTGGTGCAACGCTTCTCTTCGCACACCGAACGAATCATCGTTGGTTGCGACCGCTCGATGAGTTTTCATTGCCTCGACCGCACTCATCCTCGTTTGACACCTACTACAGCAATGGCTGTGCCAGAAACGAGCGCCGGATAGGCGTGAAAGCGGCCCTTGATGACGTGCTCAGGCGGGCTGTACGAGCAGATGGCGGACATCCGTCCGTGAAGTCGCGGACATCCGTCCGAAAACATGAGCGATCGCCTTGGCGACCAAGCCTTGTGGGGAGAACAGCGACTGCACCACGCAAAACGAGCCAAGGCCGCATGGCAGCCTTGCTTGCTAGCTTAGCGAAACTCCTTGAGAGCCCGCCGTCGTACGGTTGCATCGCAAGCTGTCGTGCTTCTTCGACTATTCCGTACCCCGCCGGCTAATGCTCGCGTTGCCCTACCCGTTCGAGCTGTTCCACTAACTTCACTGCCGGCTCGTGCGTGATCGGTCGTCGTGTAGGCGCTACTTACTCGCCGAGCTCCTTCAACCACGCCGTTGCGATACTTCGCCCTGCGGTGACCGCCTCGCGCCCAACTCGGAAGTAGAACTTCCAGTCGCCCGGCTTCTTCTCGTACACAGGATTTGCAAACACCATCTTCGGGCCTTTTGATACAAGCTCCGCGTCAAAGTCGACATCGCCACTCGACTGTAAGAAGCGGCGTAGCTGCTTCGCGATCTGCGCGTTTGGGTTTTCTGGATACATCGACTGCCAGTTTGCGAGCGACTCCTGATACTGTTCCTGTGCTTGGCGGCGCGAGGAGACGATCCCCTCGCGGATCAGCTTTTGCATCTCGGGCGTGTTCATCATGTCTGCGGCCTGCTTCATCGCGTCTTCCGCCTGCTTGCGCATGTCGGCTGGCAGCTTTTCGAGCCCCTTCCTGCTTTCGGCCATCTGCGCTGCGTCGCTCGCTTTCTTGCGATTGAACTCCTCGTCCACGGTTCCCTCGAACTTCGGGGCTTCGGGCGCAACGCTGGTTCGATACGCCGCGTATGCCGTGCGAAAACCGGCCGACATTGCGTAGGTCTTCGCCCACTCGCCCAACTCCTGGACGAGCGCTCCTCTTGCCGGCCCAGACATCGTCTTGAACATCGACACCGGGCTGCCATAGGGCCTTCTGTTCTGGGTCACGGCCTCCAGCAGTCTCTGGCTGGCCTCCGACTCGCTGATCCCCAACTGTGAGAACGGATCTGCAGCCCAGAGCGCAAGGGTCACCGCGGTGATCGCTGCTGAAACGCTGAGTAGCTTCGCGAACGACGGTTGTGTCATCGGTCCCTCCCTTGGAGACGGCGTTGTTGTTGAGATGGTGCGCGGAGTCTACCAAAGCGGCGGTCGTGTGGGGCACAGGCTCGACGAGGCAGACTTTAGGAAAGGGTTGAGCCCGCAGATGGACCATCGCACACGAGTTGTCGCGTTTGGCGCCGCCGAAACGCCGTGCGCAACGGCGAGTTCCGGCACGACGCGATCAGCATCCTGTGTCCAAGCGGCAGCGATCGTGGTGCCTCCGATCCTGCATGAAGGCCGCCACGCCTAGTGTGATGACAAGAAGTTCTCCAACTCCGCCGACGCGCGCTTCACAGGTAGGGGCTGGACCCTTGTCGACAATCAACTACACGAAACCGTGTCTTCGTCGTACCATGCGCCGCTCACGGAGAACATGCCGATGCATCGACCCTCCCCCAGCACGCTCACCGTCACGATGATCGCACTGGTAACTTTCGCGGCTTGCTCGCGTCCGCAGGCACCGTCATTAGGCGCTCACGAGGTTGCTGCGGCGGGTGCACACGCTCTGCCGTTCATCGAAAATGACTACGCCGCCGCACTGACACTCGCGCAGACGAGCAAGACGCCACTGTTCGTCGAACTCTGGGCTCCGTGGTGACACACCTGCCGGTTCATGCGCGCGCACGTCTTTACCGACGCGTCGCTCGCTGAACATGCCGGGCGGTTCGCCTGGCTTTCCATCGATGTAGAGCAAGCCAAGAACGCAACGTTCCTACAGAAGTTCCCGTGGGAGGCGATACCGACCTTCTTGGTGATCGATCCAACGAACGAAACGGTGGCGTACAAGTGGCTCGGCACCGCCAGTGCCGCGCAGTTGATTCAGCGATTGAACGACGCAGAACAAGCGGTCCGCGGCTCCTTTGGCGATCCCGCCAGCACTGCCATGGCTGAAGCCGATCGACTCTATGGCGCCGACAAAAAACTCGAAGCGGCCGATGCCTACCGAAAAGCAATCGACGCCGGTGGTGCCAACTGGCCCGCGCACCCGCGCGCCGTCGAGACGATGGTGATCGCGCTCTCGCTGTCGGACAAGGCCGAGGACTGCGCGAGGGCGGCGATGCAGGAAGCGCCCAGCCTGCCCCGAGGATCCGCATTCGCGAATGTCGTCGCGACCGGTTTGTCGTGCGCACTCGATTCGGGGCCATCGTCAGGTTGGCGCGCCCCGGCAATCACCGCGCTCGAGCCGCTCGTGCGCGAAGCGTTGGCGCTTCCCGACCTTCTTGGCGATGACCGCTCGGGTCTGTACATGACGTTGGTACAGGCGCGCGATGCGGCGGGCGATGAGGCGGGGACGAAGAGACTCGCCGGTGATTGGCTCGACTTCCTCGATCGCACCACCGCATCGGCAAAGAACGCGGAAGAACGGCTTGCCTACGATTCTCATCGAGTCTCGGCGGCGCTGGCGCTCGGGGCGCCCGAGCGCGCTCTCCCCGCGCTTCAGGCATCGGCACGCGATCTCCCGAACGATTACAACCCACCCGCACGAATCGCGGTGATCCTGCGCGAGATGGGTCGCTACGACGAGGCGCTGGCGGCTTCCGATCGCGCACTCGCGTTGGCGTACGGCCCGCGCAAGATCGGCATCTACGAGGCGCGCGCTGCGATATATCGGAAGAAGGGCGACCCTGTCCTGGCAAAACAGACGCTGCTTGATGCGATTGCCTTCGCGCGAACACTCCCGCCGTCGCCGCGGATCGAGCAGACAATCGAGAGGCTAGAGAAACAGCGGGCGAAGGTGGGTTGATCGCTGGAGAAGCGTATCCACTCACGTGCCGGCATTTCCGCCCGCCATCAGCCCGTCGTACCCTTTTCGCATGTCGACCGGTTGCGTGAAAGCCCAGACGGCAAGCCTGCGCGAACTGCCGATCATGCAAGCGCACGCAGTAACTCGGCGATGCTCACGATGTCGAGCCCTTCGATCCGAACACCCTGCGGTGTGATCAGCACGGGCGATGCCGTGTGCTGCGGCGGCGCGATGCGCACCGGCTCGAGTGTCGCTGCGGGAGCCTGCTGACTCAGCCAGGCGGAGAGTGTCTTCCATGTGATCTGGAAGCCGCGAGCGATGCGCCCGAGTGCCTCACCACGAGCGACACGTCGACGTGCACAGACGATCGCAGCGACTCGTAGGTCCTTGGGGTAACGCCGACATAAGGCGGGCCGACCCTTGGACAAGGCCATGACTCGATCTCGGATCATCGTTGTTTGTGAATCCACGCGGACCTCCTCGATGGAAACGAGGATCGTCCGCGTGTCAGATCGTCGGATCAAGGACCGGCACGCGAGTGGTTACGGTGAAATCGGGCATCCTGCTGTTGCTTGGCCTTCATCAACACTGGTGGTCGACGCCAACCGACCGCCCCTACCGTTGTCATCGGATTCGTGAGGATCCGATCCCATTAGCAGGAGACCCGGTTACTGGTGGTCAGCAATGGGCGACTCCGCCCTCGCTTCCCCCCGATCGACCTCACCGAAGCTCCGCCCAACGCGCGCCCGGTTGCGCCCCAAGCACACCTCGACCCGCGCGCCCC
>CAZAHQ010000020.1:0-12584 GCA_964484415.1 uncultured Acidobacteriota bacterium
GTGAGCGGACCGGCCGCGAGGCCGGTCGGTAGCTGGCGCTCCGTGATTCGAATGCCGTTCGCACTCGAGAGTGCAAGCAGAAGACGAGTTTCGAGTCCGCGCTGCACCACCAATGCGCGCGCCGTCATCGGTTGCACGTTGGTGAGCGTCGCCCATTCGGCAGCATCGACATCAGTGGTCCAGCCGCGCCATTCAAGCACCGCGCCCGATACCGGATCTCGCTGCGACCAGCCAAAGCGAGCCTCGTCCTCGGGACGTGGTTCGCTGTGAGGAGCCTCGAAGGATGACGCAGAGCGCTCGCCGAGATCATCGAGAATCTCCCGCCATGCGACCGCTACCTGCTGTGCGCTCCGGGTCAGCACCGCGTTCGCGTCAGCGTCGCGCCAGACGCCGTAGAGGCAAACTGCTAACAGCAGGGGGCCCACGCATAACGACAGAACCAGCCGCAATGAGAGTTCACGTCGGTGGGAAAGACAGTAGGCGGAGCCCACGAGCAGTGCGAGGCAGGCGAGGCCGCCGCCGACTCGCGGAGCCAAGGAATCGACTGTCGAGACCGTGGCTAACACCACGCTCAGGAGACTCGAAGCGAAGACGACGTGGGGTAGGCGATCCAAGACTCGGCGGGTGGCGGTGGGCTTGGTCGCGCTCATCGCTCGGGATCATAGCGAGGCGGGCCGCTCAAAACGAAAAGACCCGCCAGGGGGGGGCGGGTCTGTTCGTTGAACCAGGTCTATGGAAAAGGAGTTCTTCGTGTACTAGTAAATAAATCCCGACAAGGGGCTGAGGTTCGGGGTGGGTCGCATCGGCGACCCGGGCATCGGGCTGGGCGCTCTGTTTTTATTGCTTGGCTTGCAACGGGGGTTTCCGTTCCTCGCGCTCCTTGTCGGGCCTTTCCGCCTTCGCAACACTACCTAGAGCACGGTCCATGCCAACCGTCGGCCGGGAACAGCTTGGGACGAAAACAGCCTGGAATGAAGGAGTTGGACCAATGCAACGCGCGGAATGTAGGGGTAATTCGCGTTGCATCCGCGCGACACCGTTGCAAGCTGCAACGCCTCACTCGTCTCCGAGCTTCTTGAGTTTGCGATAAAGCGTCGATCGATCGATCCCTAAGCTCTCGGCGGCCTTCGTGCGGTTACCTTGCGCGTTGCGGAGTGCTTGGCGGATCTGTTCGACCTCCGTCGCTTCCAGCGTCGCGATGTCGGCTGCGATCTGTGCGGCGGTAGCACCTTTGGCCCGTTCCAAGAAAGTTGCGTTCTCCAGCAGGTCGACCTCGGTAATCACTTCACCATCGCAGAACGCGGCCAGCTTGATCACCTCGTTCTCGAGTTCGCGCACGTTTCCCGGCCACTGATAGCGAAGAAATAGCCGCAGGGCCGCGGGCTCGATCCGCTTTCGGGGCTTGTGGCTTTTCTCGGCATGACGCTCGAGAAAATGATCGATCAGCAGGCCCAAATCCTCCAGTCGGTCCCTGAGTGGCGCCACATGGATCCGAGCCACGTCCAGTCGATACATCAGATCCTCGCGGAAACGGCCAGATCTAACCTGCTCGGCCAGGTCGCGGTGCGTTGCCGCGATAATCCTCACATCGACGTTGCGAGGCACGTCCTCACCGACTCGTCGGACTTCGCCGAACTGGATCGCTCGCAACAACTTCGGTTGCAGCGCCAGCGGCATCTCACCGATTTCGTCGAGGAACAACGTCCCGTGATCCGCCTGCTCGAAGAGCCCCTTGCGGTCGCGGTCGGCGCCCGTGAAAGAGCCGCGCCGATGACCAAACAATTCGGATTCCAAGAGCGTGTCGGTCAATGCCGCGCAGTTGACCGTGACGAATCGCTCCTTGCTTCGCGGACCGCTGTAGTGCAAGACACGCGCAACCAGGTCCTTGCCCGTTCCGGATTCCCCCGTGACGAGAACGGGAATCTCCGTGGGCATGATCTTGTCCAACGTCCGATACACTTTTTGCATTGGCGGCGACGCACCAAGCAGGTTCTCGTACCGATAGCGGATCTCGAGGTTTGATTGTTTTTCGAGGATCTCGACACGCTGATCTTCGACCGTTTGGGACAAGCGCTCGTTCAATCGCGAAATCTCCTCGGCTTGACGCTTGAGTTGCTCGACGAGTCGGGAGTTTGCGAGGGCAATTCCTGCCTGCTCGCTGAGTTTCGAAAGCAGATCGAGCGCCGAGGCGTCAAATGGCGCGCCGGCTTGACGCGAGTCCAAGGTCAACGCACCGGCGATGATCCCTCTCACGCGCAATGGAGTGGCGAGTACAGCGCAAATCCGCAACGCGTGGATCGATGCCGACGCCGCCAGTCGCTCGTCGCTCTGTGCATCGACTGTCAGCAGTGGCTGCCCGTCCTGCATCACTTGACGAGCGATACCGCGCGAGAACTCGCGATCGCCGCCAACGAGATCGGAACCACCAGACCCACGAGCCAACTCCACCGCTTCAGACTGCCCTTCTTGCAAGAGCACGAACCCGCGCTCAGCACCGGTTAGTTCGATCGCGGTATCGAGCAGAATCTGAAGTTGCGAATGGAGGTCCAAGGTCGAGTTGAGGGCGCGATTGATCTCTAGGAGTCGATCCTGTGCCGAACTGCGTGCGATCAGGACTCGGTCGAGCGGCGCCGGGTCGGAGGTCACGGTTGAGGCCGCCGATCGCTCAGCCAAAAACGAGCTCGCGCGACGATCGCCGCGCAGCCGAGCGCGGTCTCCCTCGGGAGTTGCGGAGAGTAAGGCCTCGAGCCAACGCGTTGCCTCGTGAGTCGAACGCAGTGAGCGCTCGGTTTGCCCCAGGCGCTGCGCAGCGACGGACCCAGCCGCGTAGACGCGCCAAAGCTCGATCGTGCGCTCGCGTTCGAGCAGTGTGTGCGCCGCTGCATCCGCGTCATCGGCCGCGCTCACGAAGTCGCCCTCAGCCCGCTGCAGCTCGCGCTCTGCCAGCAGCAACCGCACTCGAGCCAGCAGTTCCGCGTCACCGATCGATTCTGCAACCTGACGTACTCGGCGCAGTGCGAGGAGTGCGCGTTCCTCATCGCGCAATTCGAGGTAGGCCTCCGCCAGCAGTAGGAGTCCATCGGTTTCCAGCACATCCTGAGCCTGACGCCGGGCTACGAAACACGCTTCCTGCAGTTGTCCACGTGCCAGCTCCGGCTCGCCGGCGCGAAGCCTGGCCAACCCCGCGATTAGCAACCGCGCACTCTTTTCGTGCGGGGGAACCGGACGATCTGCGTCCAACGCGGCGAGCGTCGCTGCGGCCTCGACGTGGCCCAAACTGGCCTCGACGGTCGCCAGCGCGAGCGCCGCATGCTGACGGGCGGCGCACGGCGGCAGCCGATCAGCCCACTGCATCGCGTCTCGTGCGCGCGCCAGCGCTGCACGCGGTTGTCCGCGCTCCAACTGCACGATCACGATCAATGATGCTGTGTGCACTGCTTCGGTCGTGAGCCCGAGGCGAAGCTGAAGTGTCTGAGCTTCCTCGAGCCGTCGCACAGCATCGCGACGTTTTCCCAGCGCTGCAGCGAAGCGGCCGCTCAATACAAGTGCATCGCTCTCGGCGACGCGGTCGGCGGATTGCCGTGCTTCTTCCAGCGCGGCGTCAGCATCATCGAGTGCCTCCCGCCAGCGCCGGGTTGCTGCCAGGGCGAGTGCCTTGCCTCGTCGCACCGCATGACGGGTACGCCGCGAGCCGCTCTCGAGCGTGAGCGTTTCCGCCACGCGGAAATGCGCCGCAGCACGCTCGTGTCGACCAGCAGCGGAGTCGTGTTCTCCCAAGGCGAGCAGGGCGTCGATCTCGATCACCTGGTCACGCGCCCGCCGAGCTTGCGAGAGCGCGGAAACCCACCGCGCCTCAGCCTCATCGAGACGGCCTGCACGTTCGAGCAGTGCGCCCATCGCGATCAGCGCGCGCGCTCCGCCAGCGACATCACCCAGCTCATCCCGTAAGGCGAGCGATTCCTCCAAAGCGGCAAGTCCTACCGCGAGATTTCCGCGTTCGCCGTGAAACGCTCCCGCAGCGAGCAGAGTAGTTGCCAGTTGATCGTGTGAAGCGGTGGAGCGAGCCAACCGGACCGCTTCGGTGAAAGCCCTTTCCGCCTCTCCAGTATGGCCTGCAGCCGCCAAAGCGAGAGCACGAATCCGGTGAAGCATCGCCAATGCAGGAGATCCGGCTAACCTCGCTACCATCGCCTGATCGGCGAGTCGCAGCGCTTCTTTGGGAAGTCGCTCTTCGAGCGCTCGTTCGGCAGCCGTCAGCCAGAGGGGTAGCGCACGCTCGTGGTTTTGCGCGGCGGCCAGGTGCGCAGCACAAACCGCTTCAGAGTCAGGCCGATCAGCGAGCAACGTTGCGAGTTGTTCGTTCAAACCCTTGAGAGTGGCTTGCGGCAACCATGAGGCGATCGTCGACGCGAAGGACGGCGCGGAGAGGCGAAGCGAAACGCCTCCCTGGCTATCGCAGATTCGGTGCACCAGTCCCCGGTCCAGAAGTGTTGCTACGGCCGCGGGATCCTGCGCTGAACGCGGATCGAGCGTCAGTAGGTCGCCCCACTGGACGGGATTGCCTCCCGAAACCGCGAGCACACCGAGCACCGATCGTTCAGCTTCTGACAGATCCGCCCACTCAGCCTCGAGCCAGTTCAGCGAACGACGCGACGCGGCAGCGCGCCCTTCTCTGATTCGCTCCGGTTGGCGTTGCGTCTCAGGGTCGCGTTGTATGGCGCCCGAGGCGAACAGATCTTGAACCGCGGCCTCGACGAGTTCGGGAACGCCACCGGAAGCATCGACTATCCAGTCGGTCCAAACCTCTCCCAACTGCGCTCGGCCCATCATCGATGCAGCCATTTGAGTCACTGCGGATCGGTCGAGTGGTTTCAGGCGCAGAACGCGTGCATCGCCTCGCTCTAACAGCAGGTCAGTCCAGGTGCCCTCGGTCGCGGCAGTATCGAGGACGAGTACTAGCAGCAGAGGCCAACCGGTCTCCACGCGTCGCTCCACCAGCGACCGGATCACCTCGACCGAGGCTGGATCGACGTCCTGAAGGTCGTCGATCAGCATTACGACACCGCCGTCCAAGACCGAGGAGAATCGCTCTAACCGGGTGAGAGCCGTCGCCGATTCGTGCTCCGCGGTTGAACTCGACTTCAGCTCCGAGAGCGCGCGATCGATCACCGAGAACGGTCGTCGCGCAACATCCGAGGGACGTATGAATGTGGTTCGGAATCCCGCGAGCCGGGCCTGAAGACGAAACTCCTCCAGGAGCCTTGATCTACCGCTCCCTGAGTTTCCGGTCAGCAGTAGCGTGTTGCCGCGCGAGGTTTCGAGTTCGCGAAGCAGGTCGTTGAAGAGCGCGATCTCGCGATCACGACCCGCGAGGGCAGGTGCCAGAGAGCGTGTGAGACCAGCGCTGCCCCCGACGTCGAGTCCACTCAGCGGAGCAAGGCTTCGTCGAATTTCCAGAGCCGTGGCAGGGCGATCGGCCGGGGACTTCGCGAGCAAGCTGAGAATCAACTTGTCCAGCGAGGCTGGCAGTTCAGGATTCAGTTGTCTGGGCTGGGTAGGAGAGGTCGATACGTGCGCTCGCAACACCTCCCACGGTGTCGAAGCGACGAACGGATCCTGGCCCGTTACCACCTTGTACATGACGCAGCCGAGCGAGTACAGGTCGGCGCGGGCATCGACAGCGCCGCCTTTGAGTAGCTCAGGGGCCATGGTGGCGACCGTGCCTCTCACGGTCCCGTCATAACGTCTCCCCGTGAACTCAGTGAGGCCAAGGTCCATCAACCACACGGGCGGTGTGGCCTTTGACAGGTCAGATCCGACCAGAATGTTGGGGCAGGTCACATCTCCGTGAAGCAGTCCCTTGTCATGGATGGCTGCCAAGGCGTCTGCGACCGCATCGAAGATCCGCGCGAAGACCCCCCAATCGGGCAGGCGGGAGAGTCCCTGATCAATCGGCTTGCCGTCAACGAGGTCGACCGTGAACCACGCCCGCGAGCCCTCAGCATCAGGCTGGATGCCGAAGTCATGGACGCGAGGAATATGGGGGTGGCGGAGTCCGGTAAGTACACGGAACTCGCGAAGAAAAGCGCCAAGAAAAGAGCCCTCAACAGCCGTGGTGGCCTGTCGCATGAGTTTGATCGCCACGTGGGAATCGGTAAGTCGGTCCTTGGCCCGAAACACGTCGGCGCTCCCACCTCCGCCCAGCCGAGAGAGAACTTCATAACGATCAGCGATCAGTTTGGGAGGGAGCATGAGGTTCCTTATGCCCCGTGGTGTTGCAAAGCGCAACGACCGATGCGACACCGCCGCGGAGTTCTAGGTGAGGTCGGTGTGATCTCAAGCCCCACAACCGGGCACCGCACGCGGGAAAAAAAAGAGGCCCTCATCAGAGGGCCGAGCTGGTAGAGGAAAAGGAGTGATTCCCCCTCTCCTAAAGCAACGGCCGTGCCAACCCCTCGGTGTGGCGAATGGTGGCGGGGCGGGCTTCTAGAGCCGGCATCGACCGGACTCTTTGGTTCGAGCTCGTGCCATAGTGACGTGGCCTGTCACACTGACATGACACCCTGCGTCAGCGTTCACACCGCATTTCCTGCGGCGCGCTCAATCTGGGGGATGAGGTCGGTTGGTGGACCGCATGGGATTCGAACCCACGACCTCCGCGTTGCGAACGCGGCGCTCTCCCATCTGAGCTAGCGGCCCCCCGGACGGCGTTGGTGGGGCGTGAAGGATTCGAACCTTCGACTTCCACCGTGTGAAGATGGCACTCTACCGCTGAGTTAACGCCCCGAAGAAATCGGCCGCGGTTTATAGCACGCACCCCTGGGGCTGTCCAGACTTGCGGCTCAGGGGAGCGAGTACCGGGGCGGCCAACTCCCGGAAGGTGCAGTTTCGAGCTACACTCGCTTTCTTTTCGCAATAAATTCACCTCCAGGTTTTCGTGGTCGAGTAGTGGCGAACGAAGAAGTAGCGATATCTGGGGGTTCGAGCTCTGCCTACCACAAGATATTGTGCGCCCCGTTGACAGTCCGCCGTGAGTCCACTAAGGTGTGCGCCGCCGTTGTCGCCCACCCGTGGTCGAAGTTGTTCGCTCTCGGGTAAGCGGCGCGGGAGCGGGTCAGCTTGGATCGTACCGAGTACCGTCGATCCAGGAGGACCTCGAGGACGGCCGGGGTGATTTTCGGAGGAGATCACGCCGCAGGCAGCGGCGATGTCAATCCGTTACTGGCAAGGAAGGCTGTTCGACCATACCTCGGTCTCGAAGGCGTGATCGGGGCTGGGCTGTTTGCTCACGTGTTTCTCGTTCGATTTTCGGTGTTATTCGGCAATCTCGGGCTGGACTTGGCAACGCGCGGCGGGTGCGGGGCCGGGAGGAAGGTATGTCTGTTCATGAGGCTTCCAAAGTTCCGGAAGGTAACCCTAAGAAATCCACTGCGGCCGACCTACAGTCGCCAGCCGCAGCACCAACCCCTCGATTGAGCCGAGGCGGTTTCCAGCCTGGTACCGGCCTTCAGATCGAACGCCGTTGGACTCGCCCCGACGAGTCCGTTTTTGACAAGGTCGACTGGGAACGACGCACTGCATTGATCTCGAACGAGCGTGGCGAAGCGGTGTTCGAGCAGCACGGTGTGGAGGTCCCCAAGTTCTGGTCCCAAACCGCGACAAACATCGTGGCCCAGAAATACTTTCGAGGTGCGCCTGAGTCGCCCCAACGAGAGAACTCGGTACGCCAACTGATCGACCGGGTCGCCGGAACGATCACGACGTGGGGTCAGGAGGGTGGATATTTCCGATCTGAGGCCGATGCGCTCGCCTTCAGAGACGAACTCACCTATCTGCTCGTTCATCAGATGATGGCGTTCAACTCTCCGGTCTGGTTCAACGTCGGGATCGAGAATCATCCACAGTGTTCTGCCTGTTTCATCAACAGCGTTCAGGACTCTATGTCTTCGATCCTCGATCTGGCGAAGACTGAAGGCATGTTGTTCAAGTTCGGTTCCGGCACCGGTAGCAATCTCTCCACGATTCGCTCGTCGAAGGAGCAGTTGTCCGGCGGCGGGACTGCGTCCGGACCTGTCTCGTTCATGCGCGGGTACGATGCCTTCGCAGGAGTGATCAAGTCGGGAGGCAAAACACGACGCGCCGCGAAAATGGTGATCCTCAATAGTGACCATCCGGACATCATGGAGTTCGTACAGAGCAAGTCTCGCGAAGAGCGAAAGGCCCGGGCGTTGATCCAAGCCGGATACGACCCGGCGTTCAATGCTCCAGGCGGAGCCTACGACAGCGTCTTCTTCCAGAATGCAAACCACTCTGTACGCGTCACAGACGAATTCATGCGGGCGGTTGTCGACGATCGTCCTTGGACAACCAAGGCGGTCACCAACGGACAGGTCGTGGAGACGATGCCTGCCCGGGATCTGATGCGGGAGATCTCGCAAGCCGCTTGGGAGTGTGGTGACCCCGGACTCCAATTCGATACAACCATCAACACATGGCACACGTGCAAGGCTACTGCGCGCATCAACGCCAGCAATCCATGCTCTGAGTACATGTTTCTCGACGACACTGCCTGCAATCTCGCTTCGTTGAATTTGATGAAGTTCTGCCTGCCGGATGGCCGATTCGACGTCGATTCATTCAAGCACGCTGTTGCAGTGACGCTGATGGGGCAGGAGATACTGGTTGATAGCGCCAGCTATCCGACGCCGCGAATTGCAGAGAACTCCTATACCTTCCGCCCCCTCGGTTTGGGGTATGCCAACCTCGGGGCGATGTTGATGTCACTCGGCCTGCCCTACGACTCCGAGGCGGGTCGCGCGTGCGCGGGAGCGGTCACATCCCTGATGCACGGAGAGGCGTACCTCGCGTCGGCACAGTTCGCGCGAGATCACGGCGGACCGTTCGCCGCCTACTCGGAGAACCGAGAATCATTCCTTGAAGTGATCTCGCGCCACCGCATGCATGCGGAAGCGATGCCAGAGGATCTGATCCCCCGGCATCTGTTGGTCGCTGCGCGCGATGTCTGGAAGGAGTGCGAGCAGATCGGAAACCAGTTCGGTTTCCGTAACTCGCAGGTCACCGTGCTTGCACCAACCGGAACGATCGCTTTCATGATGGATTGCGACACGACCGGGATCGAACCTGATATCGCGTTGATCAAGTACAAGAAGCTTGTTGGCGGCGGGATGATCAAGATCGTCAACAACACCGTCCCTCTGGCACTTCGCCGGCTTGGTTACGGGCAAGGCGAAATCCAGGACATCCTTGACTTCCTACACGAGAAGGGGACGGTCGAGGGGGCTCCCCATCTCAAGGACGAGCATCTCCCCGTGTTCGATTGTGCATTCCGATCGTCGAACGGAACTCGATCAATCCAGTGGATGGGTCACATTCAGATGATGGCGGCCGTACAGCCGTTCCTATCGGGGGCGATCAGCAAGACGGTCAATCTCCCTGAGGATGCGACAGTCGACGACATCGAGCGCGCTTACATCGAGGGATGGAAGGTCGGTCTGAAAGCGATCGCGGTCTATCGGGACGGCTGCAAGAACTCGCAGCCACTCTCGACCGAGGACGGGAGCGCGAGTCAACCGGCGGCGGTCGCCGAACCTGTCTTCCGTCCGCTAAGGCGACGTCTCCCCGATGAACGCCAGGCGCTGACACACAAGTTCTCTGTCGCCGGGCACGAAGGGTATATCACCATTGGTCTTTACCCCGACAATGGCCAACCGGGCGAGATATTCGTGACGATGGCCAAGCAGGGGTCGGTAGTGTCTGGACTGATGGATGCTTTCGCGACGGCGATCTCGTTGGCGCTGCAGTACGGAGTTCCACTGAAAGTGCTTGTGGACAAGTTCAGTCACGTTCGATTCGAGCCCTCCGGCTTTACCAACAACCGCGAGATCCCAATCGCCAAGTCGATCCTCGACTACATCTTCCGTTACTTGGGCTTGAAGTTCCTGGGCGAAGCACCGGTCAATGGTGATGGCAAGTACGGGCTCACGGGCGAGATTCCGACGGACTCGGTGCCTGAAGAGCGGCGGTCCATGAGTGCCGTTGAACTTCGCGAGAAGGAAGTCTTCCGGTCGCACTCGGATGCCCCTCCGTGCCACGAGTGCGGTTCGATCATGGTGCGAAACGGTGCTTGTCATGCCTGTGTGAACTGCGGCGCGACGTCGGGGTGCTCTTGATCCTCGGGTAGCCGATTCGACGGCCAAGCGAAATCGAGGGCGCACCTCCGGGTGCGCCCTTTCTTGCATCAAGGGCTCCCGACGCTGACCCAGATAACGATTTTGAATTGCGAATGTACAAATGCTGGACCGAACGCGCCGCAGAAACGGTAACGTCTCTTGCTAACTCCCAATCACTCATGGTTTTGCGAAGGCACAACAGGTTGGCAGGACAGTTGCTGTACGTGGAGCGTCGCGGACGGGAGACCGTAGGTGCCGAGATGGGCTCGGTCACCCGCGGGTCGGGCTCTCCCGTCCGCTCAATCTCACTTTTCCCGTGCGTTTCAAGTCCGCGCCAGCCGGTGGTTCACCCCAGCTCTTCCAGGCGCTCCCTCGAACCACTCGTCGCCTCAGCCGCCCCGGAGGTTCGAACGACCTGTCCCAGCGTAACCGTTAGCATCCGGCCGGCCGCGAGTGCCTTGACCATGTGAGGAGCTTGAGCCGGAATGGTCACGGAGATCGTGCCGCCGGGAGACAAAACGACAGCCTGGTCGCGGATCGTGATCTCTACGTTGCAGTCGATTGCGACGTAGATCTGCGCCACCTTGTGCTCGTGCGTCGAGAATCGAGCGCCGGCGACCTTGGCTCGAAGCAGAGCGACCTGGAATGCGCCGTCATGCGCCGTTCCAAGATGCCTGAGGCTGAATTCCGGTGACTCGAACTGGTCCTTTCGCGCCTCGATGAAGGGCTGATTGAACTCTTCGGTCGGTGTGAGGTCATCGAACAGAGAATGAAAGTAATGACGTGTGTCGTCCGATGCTCGCGCGCGATAGGCGGCAAAGAGCAACTCACGGCGGTCGAGCCCCAACGCGTCGGCAAGCTTCAAGACGACGGCATCTCCCGGGATCTTGCCGTCGTTCTCGATTTGAACGATGTACGGTTGAGTAACGCCGACACGCTCTGCCAACTGCTTCTTGTTGAGGGTCAGCTTTTCCCTGTGAAGTTTCACAATTTCGGCGAACGTCATGAGCGAGGCGCCTCTTGGGAGGATAGGTCGGTAGGCTTTCGTCTTGCTTACGCAAAAAACTGCCTGGAAACACCATCAAGTTAGCCCTGACCGAGCGATTAGGTCAAGTTTGTTCCTGGCGATCCAGTAAGTAAGCGTCCCGCAGCAGGTGCCAGAGCGATCTGCTAACGCAGAATGACCCCGGCATCGGCGATCACCTCGAGCACCCCCCCGCTTCGAAGAAGCGCGGCAAGTTCCTCGATCGCTCCCGCTGGAACGAACTCACCACGCGGAAGCGCCAGTTTCCGGCGCGCCAGGCTCAACGTCCGCTCCAGCGCGGAACTACTGCGCAGTGGCCGATGGAAATCGATCCCCCGCAGAGCCGCGAGCAGTTCGACCGCCACGACTCGCTCCGCATTCGCCAGCACCTGGACCAGTTTCCGCGCGCACCAGGGGGCCATCGAGACGTGATCCTCCTGATTCGCAGAGGTCGGGATGGTATCGACAGATCCGGGATGCGCGAGGGTCTTACACTCACTGACCAATGCCGCCGCGGTGACCTGCGCCATCATCAGTCCTGACTCGAGTCCTGGGTCTCGAGCCAGAAACGCTGGGAGTCCCGATACCAATGGATTGACAAGTCTGTCGGTACGGCGCTCGCTTATCGCCGCCAGCGTGGCTACCGCTAGCGTGGCGTAATCCAGAGTCGCGGCCAACGGTGCGCCGTGGAAGTTCCCTCCCGAAACTGTCTCATCATCGGCTGCGAAGACCATCGGGTTGTCGGTGGAACTGTTCAACTCGATCTGCAACACGCGCCGGAGTTGGGCGAGCGCATCGCGCGTCGCACCGTGAACCTGCGGAGCGCAGCGCAGCGAATAAGCGTCTTGGACCTTCCCGCAATTGGCGTGTGATTCCAAGATTCCGCTTCCGGCGAGGAGCCGGTGCAGATTGGCCGCAGAGTCGCGCTGGCCAGGATGCGGTCGAGCATCGTGAATCCTCGGATCGAAGGCACGAGATGATCCCTTGAGCGCTTCGATCGTCAACGCGCAGACAACGTCGGCACTGCGAGTCAATCGTTCCGCGCGAAGGAGTGCCAACGTGGCAATCGCACCCGCGAACTGAGTTCCGTTCACGAGTGCCAGGCCCTCTTTGGGTGCGAGCACCAAGGGTGCGATCCGGCAACGGGTGAGCGCTGCTCGGGCGTCCAGTCGCTTTCCGCGAAGGAACACTTCACCCTCTCCGATGGCCGCCAACGCAACGTGAGCCAGCGGCGCGAGGTCCCCGCTCGCTCCTACAGAACCCTGCTCCGGCACGACGGGAAGCAGATCGTGCGACAACATCGAGAGCAGTTGTTCCACCACAGCGAGGCGGACCCCGCTATGACCTCGGGCCAACACATTGGCGCGAAG
>CAZAHQ010000020.1:12684-17947 GCA_964484415.1 uncultured Acidobacteriota bacterium
AGCGACTTGCTCGGGCGTGAGTGACTCACCGTCCAGCACGACCCTGATTCGGGACTTCACCGCAAAAACCCCCTCGAGTGAGTTCCGGATGTTAGCAGGGAGCGTATCAATAGGCCCCGTGTATACTCCGCGGCCGGCCTGGTAAGTGACGACGATTTCTGTGGAGTGACCACCCGAGATGGCGAATCTAGCGATCGTGGGAGCCCAGTGGGGGGATGAGGGGAAAGGCAAGGTTGTCGACCTGCTGGCACCTCGTTTTGCCGTGGTCGCTCGCTATCAGGGCGGGCCGAACGCGGGTCACACGGTTGTCTTCGATGGCGCATCTCACGCTCTCCGCCACATCCCGTCAGGGATCTTCCATAAGAACGTCAAGAGTTTCATTGGCGCGGGAACGCTGGTAGACCCTGAAGCGATCTTGCAAGAGATCAGGACGCTCGAAGCTGCAGGTGTGCCGGTCTCCAAGCGGCTCACCATCTCGTCGAGAGCTCACGTGATCATGCCTTATCACCGTGCCCTCGACGCTGCGCTCGAGCAGAAGCTCGGCGGTGCTGCGATCGGAACCACTCGGCGCGGGATCGGCCCCGCCTACGGAGCGAAGGTCGAACGGACGAGTGTTCGCCTAGGTGATCTGGCAAACCCGGAAGCCGTCCGGGCGGTTGTCGAACGAAGCCTCGAAGCCGGGTTGCGAGTCCGCCTATCGGAACTCGGTGTCGAACTTCCTGACGCACGAGCGCTCGCTCGCGAGGCGTTCTCCTGGTGGCAAAAACTCGGTCCGATGTGCGGTGACGTCACTCGCGCCATGCATGAAGCTCTCGCTGCGCGATTGCCGATCCTGTTCGAGGGTGCGCAGGGCACGATGCTCGATATCGATCACGGCACGTACCCGTTCGTCACCGCCTCGAACACTGTCGCCGGTGGAATTCCGCCGAGCCTGGGAATCCCTCCGCGTGCGGTCGAGAACACGATCGGTGTGGTGAAGGCCTACTGCACTCGCGTCGGTGCCGGTCCGTTCCCATCCGAGGATCACGGTGCTACCGGCCAGCTCATACGTGAACGAGGAAGGGAATTCGGCACCGTGACAGGCAGACCTCGCCGCTGCGGCTGGTTCGATGCGGTGGCTGCAAGCTACGCCGTGCGACTCAACGGTCTTGATGCTTTCGCGGTGACCAAGTTCGATGTGTTGTCGGGGTTGCCAGTCGTGAAACTCGCGGTCGCCTACGATATCGATGGAGAACGAACCACTTGGTTCCCAGCCAGCGCTTCCGATCTCGCGCGCGCGGTTCCGGTCTATGAAGAGTATCCCGGGTGGACCGGCGACCTGCACAGCGTGCGAACGATGGAGCAGCTTCCGCCGCAGGCCCGCGTCCTGATCGATCGGATCACCGAACTGTGCAGTTGCCCGGTAGAGCTCGTGTCCGTGGGACCAGATCGCGAAGAAACCGTGCTTCGCGCGGGTGGTCTCTTAGATCGGTTTCGCACCACGGCACTGGATACAGAATGATCGACCTATCCGATTTTCCATGTTGGCTAGCCCCCACGCGCGAGGCTGGTGACAACGCCTTGAGGCGACTCGCTGAGGCTGGAATCACCGGACGCTTGAGGACTGCCGGAGATCGCTACCATGGTCTCTCAGCAGGCCAGTGGGAGGTGTGCGTGTCGGCGGAACACGCGTCCAGGGCCCGAGCACTACTGACGGTTGAATAGCGGACCAGCCTGCGCAGGCTAGTAGTTGAAGCTGATGCGGGTCTCGATTGTACGGGGCGCTCCCGGGTAGAGGTTCGGAACGAACTCTCCCGACTGGTCGGGCGCAAGGAATCCGGTTGCGACGAACCTGGTGTCGAACAGGTTGCGTGACATCAGCTCGACCCCCCAGCGTTGCCATCGATAGTTCGCCTTCAGATGAACCAAGCTGTAGGTGTCGATCGGAACTCGATTTGCTTCGTCAACGAACTGTTTGCGAACGTGCGCCGCCTCGACGCCGAGACTGAAGCGCTGGGTCGGCTGCCAACTGAAACCTGCTGTCGCTACCTGTTCCGGCACACCGTTGATTTGGTTCTTGTCGTTTGTTCCACCGTCGAAGCGTGCCTGCGTCCACGTCGCCCCGAGCCGGCCCCTCAGCTTCTTACCGATCTCCGCAGAGATGTTGAGTTCCAACCCGCGATGCACGCTGGCCGCGATGTTGGCGAATTTGAAGCTGGTCGCATCGAAACCGATTTCGTTCGTGACATCGGAGTGATAGAGCACCGCGTCAACGACGTACCGCGGGGTAATCGGCGCGCGCAGTCCAATCTCGAAGTTCTTGGCACGGAGTGGTTCGATCGCGGCATTGGATAGCACAAGCGGAAAGAACGTACCGGAGTCTGGGTCGAAGAACACGTAGGGGCGGAGGTCGAAGAGTTGCTCCATCGTCGGTGCCTTGAACGACCTACTCCACGAGACCCACGCATTGCCCCCTCGCGCAAATCGCCGGTTCACTGCCAAAGATGGACTGGTCGCGGTCTTGGTCGTACTGGTCGAGGGAACCGTGGCGCGCGAAAGCTCGCCTTCGATTCGGTCGTGGCGGAGTGCTGCTGTCAGACCCCACGACGTCGAGAGGGGAATGTCGATCCAGCCGAACGCTGCGAGCGTCTGCCGCGTGCTGTGGGCGGAGCTGCGTGTTTTGATCGGATCGCGCAGGTCGTAGCGGCTGTCGAGTTTCCCTTGTTCGCCCTCGATGCCGAGTAGCAGGCGAGCATGGGCCAAGGACTGTCGGTATCGAATGCCGAGCCCAAGGCTCTCGGCTTCGAGCTGATGCAACGGCGTCTGGCCGAATACGGTCTTGACGACTTCCTGTGATTTGTCTTGCCAGCGCAGGTCGGCCTCGATGGCCTTGTCGTTCGCGAGAGCTAGCTTCGCGCCGCCGTCGATCCGCCAGCGGCGCGCGTCGTTCCGATCGTTGGGTGCGAAGCTGCGCTGCTGATCTTGACCTTCGACGACGGCGCCCGGATCGCCGCGTTCCGAGTCCTGGAAGCCAGCGCTGAATCGCGTCGTCAAGGACCGGCCAGCCGCCCACTCCAGGCGCGGCGGCTGCAGCGCGGCAGTGACCAGCGTCTGATCGAAGCGACTGTTCTCACGCCAGCCATCCAGAGATTGGTGCTCGACTCCCAGCGATGTCTGTAACTTCGACCCACCGTGGGTCAAACCGAATCGAGTTGACTGCGACCCATAGTTTCCCGTGCCGAGTGAGGCCCGGCCATGCAGTCCGGCCGGGGCCTGCGACGTAACGATGTTCACGACTCCGGTCATCCCGATGTTGCCGTACTGTGCTGACACCGGTCCACGCAGGAGTTCGATTCGCTCGACATCCGCGAGCGCGATTCGAGTCCAGTCGACGCCATCGGTGTCGAGTTCGTTCACCGGCATTCCGTCGATTGAAACCAGGAGATAACTCGTCTCACCCACGCTGTAGAAGCCACGTAGGTCGGTTACTGGCGATGTGCCATTCGCGTTGAGGTCGTACAAAAAAACTCCTGCTGTCGCGGCGAGTAGTTCCGCCACGGTGGTTGCCGGAGCAGCATCGATTTGGGGTCGGTCGATGATCGTTACCGCAGAGGGCAAATCATCGAGAGGCAATGGGTACTTGCTGGCCGTCACCACGACCGACTCGGACCCCGCTGAAACCGGTTCCGGCGGGGCGGTACTGCTGGTTTCTGCGGGCACGGCGCCGACAAGCCCCAGAATCAGAACCACGAAATGCGGCATGCAATCCTCCGGACTTGAGCTTCCACGGTTTGTCACTATCCTCTTGCGTTCTCTTGTGGGCCGTTAGCTCAGTCGGTAGAGCAGCTGACTTTTAATCAGCGGGTCGTAGGTTCGAATCCTACACGGCTCACCATCACGCGAGACCACACCCGATCGCCACTCGAACTGGGGCAGGGTGCCGTCTTTCACAGCATCTCGCCAGGTGGCGAGCACCGCCAAGCGCCAACTCGGCTCGGATCCCGTGCCCTACCTCCGCTGGACGGCTCTGTCACGTGACGTGGACCAGGCAAACTTCGACCCGCTTCGTTGACACGCTTTCCATTCGCGGGCTAGCATCGACCTCGATGCCACCACAGCCGTGGCAAGTCCGCAAAACCCTTTACAGCTCCGAGAGTTGAAGCATTCCGGACGCTGCTGGTGCAGGAGGAACAAATGGCTTTCGAAGGTGCCTCCAAGATCTGGATGAACGGACGGATGGTGGCTTGGGACGAGGCCACGATTCATGTCTGCTCGCATGTGGTGCACTACGGGTCATCCGTATTCGAGGGAATTCGCTGCTACGAAACTCCGAAGGGTCCCTCCGTATTTCGACTTCGCGAACACGTGCAGCGGCTGCTGGGTTCTGCGCGGATCTATCGCATGTTGCCCGAATGGAGTGAGGAGCAACTGTTCCAAGCGATGCTCGAAACGATTCGCGCCAACGAGCTGAAGGCTTGCTACATCCGGCCCGTCGTCTATCGCGGCTACAAAGTGCTCGGCGTCAATCCCACCGGTTGCCCGATCGAGACATCGATCGCGGCGTGGAATTGGGGCGCCTATCTGGGCGATGGCGCCTTGAACGAGGGGGTCGATGTCACGATCTCGACCTGGAATCGGTTGGCCCCGAACACGATGCCGAGCATGGCGAAAGCGGGCGCCAACTACATGAACTCGCAGCTCATCGTGCTCGAGGCTCGCGCTCGCGGATTCGCTGAAGGGATCGCGCTGACGCCGGACGGTCTGATCAGTGAGGGCTCGGGCGAGAACATCTTCGTCGTCTACAAAGGCAAGGTCCTGACCCCCGGGCTGTCGTATTCGATCCTCGATGGCATCACTCGCGACAGCGTGATCACGCTGATGCGCGATCGTGGGATTACGGTCGAGGAACGAGCGATTCCACGCGAACTGCTCTACCTCTCGGACGAGGTGTTCTTCACAGGTACAGCGGCGGAGGTCACCCCGGTTCGATCGATCGACGGCATCCCTGTGGGGGCAGGAAAGCCCGGAAAGATCACGAAGGCCGTGCAAGAGGCGTACTTCGCCGAGGTTCGGGGCACCAAGCCGACCCACCCGGAGTGGCAGACGCTGGTTTACGGCTAGCCCACCCGCCCGGGTTGAGGCGGCGCCTTGCCGGCGGCCTATTCGGCTCCCTATGTTCTTCGCGGGCTCGCATTTGCTCGCGAGCCAAGGGAGCCGAAGTGCATATCAACGACCTGCTCAAGTCGGCCGCCGAGAAGGGGGCCTCGGACCTGCATCTGAAGGT